>NZ_JAAHHE010000030.1:0-57381 GCF_010692525.1 Moorena sp. SIO3B2 | reverse complement strand
GCACTGCCCACCCTACATCTACATCTTCTCTAGATTTTTAATAAGATTACTGGTCAGGTGGGCAGTGCCTAATACCAATTCAAACCCTGACAATCCTTTTGGTACCCACTGCCCACCCTACATCTACATCTGAAGAATGAAGAATGAAGAATGAACAAATTCTAAAAGTGCGATTGACCTTAGGTCACGCTACGCGATGCTCGGTACGAGCCGCTACGCGATCGCAAAAATGGTTTGTGCTAGGAACCCTCCAACCTCTCCCCATCTCCCCATCTCCCCATCTCCCCATCTCCCCACACTTCCCCCTTCTAAACAACCCGATATATTGTACTCAAGTACAAACCGTTATAATTGATTCAGTCAGTTTCAGTAAATCCCTGTCCCACATTCATCTAGCTATTGATCAGGCAGCATTCCATCGGACTATCCTGTCGGCGGAATGCTAAAAAAAGCACTACTCCCATCACTCTTCTAAACAAAATCTAATGTCTGGTAACTCACCCCCACTGATTCAAACCCTGACCCCAGACCGTTGGGCAGGATGGAGCATGGACTTTATCGGGGCAGGCTATATTGCTTTATTTGTCAAAAATGGTCGGTGTGTGCGGGTATGGAAGCCAGGGCGTCATGTCAGCTTCGCCCTACCCTGGCTAGAAAAATGTGAACTGCTCCTAGTAGACAGCAAACTCCGGCACTTGCCCATTACCTCCCAAGGAGACTTTCTATCCCGGGATCAGTATCTTGTCAATGTCTCTTTGAATGTAATGTATCAAGTGGTAGATGCCAAACGAGTTGCCCTAGAAATATCTGACCCCATTGCTGCCCTAACTAGTGCCGTTAAAGATAGTTTAGGAGTAGCAATTAGTCACCTGAGGATGGAACAGTTAACCAATCAGGGACGAGTAGATGTCCGACAATACATTCTCGACCATGTTGACGTTTACTATACCGTAGGCTTTTCCATCGAAGATGTGCGAGTCAGTGACATCAGTTTTCCTAACACACGGGGGATAATTCGTCAAGTCGAAGGGATGAGTGCTCGACAGGAAGCAGAACATGAAGCCGTCCTAAAAATGCAGATTGCCAATGCTGGTCGCCCAGAACTCTCCCCACCACCAATCCAGCAAGTCAATATCCTCCCTGGTGGAGAAGCTAACTCTAAACACTCCATTGTCAATCAGGAAGTACCTAGGGCTACAATTCCAGACGAATCAGCCGCCACGGCCAGTCTGCCCATTCGCGATCAACCAGTACTTGCCCCAACCGTACTTTTTTCCAATCCTACCCCAGCAAGCAAGGGGCGTTTAGTAAACCGTTCATCCGGTGCCATGATTGTTTTGTCTGCTAATCCTTTCACCATTGGCAGAGAACCCACGAACACCCTAGTGTTAGAAGATGCGATGTGTTCTCGCAACCATGCCCAAATTCTCCAAATTCCAGAGCCTCAGGACAAAGTGCGCTACCAAATCATTGATGTGGGTAGTTCCAATGGTACTTTTGTGGACCAACAGCGGCTTAGTTCCCATCAACCCTTTTGGCTTAGTGCAGGAAATGTGATCCAGATTGGTAATCAGGAATGGACTTTCCAGTTACCTTGAGCAGTTGATCCGCATCTAATACTCTACGAGGCAGCATTACCGTAAAAGTAGTGCCAACGCTAACATCACTGTTTAGACTAATTGTCCCACCATGAATATCGACACATTTTTTGACAATGGCTAACCCCAGTCCAGTACCAGAAATATTTTCTACATTCGAGCCTCGATGAAAAGCATTAAATAGATTATGTTGCTCTTTCCTAGGAATGCCAATCCCGTCATCACTCACCTCAAAAATAACTTGGTTATTTTGACAGGTAAACTTGATCAAAACCTTGCCTCCATTAGGGGAATACTTGATGGCATTGTCAATCAGATGGGTAAGGATTTGCAGTAGCAGCTTAGAATCAAACAACGGTCGCCCACAGTCTTGATCAATGTTTAAAATCAGGTGATGTTTATCACCATAGTGCTGTTGCATGTCATCCACTAGATCACGCACAAATACCCCTAAATCCAAAGGAGTAGGCTGAAACTCCAGTTGTTCAAATTCTGCCTTATTCAGGAACATCACATTACCCATTAAGTCCGTTATCCGTTGAACAGCTGCTCGGATCCGTTGAAAATGTTGGCTTTGTTTAGATTTATCCCATCGATGGCAGTAAGCTTCCAGCAGTTCAGAACTGGAGAGAATGCTGGTCAAGGGCGTGCGGTACTCATGGGAAATGGCTATGATCATCCGAGATTTAAGATGATTGAATTCTTGTTCTTGGGCTAGAGCTTTGCGTAGCTGAGCTTCTAATTCTCGCAGTTGCTGGTTTGCCTGTTGTAGATCAGCAGTGCGTTCCGCTACCCGCTCCTCTAAGTACAAATTTTGGTCTTCTAGTTGTTTGGTCAGGAAATGCAGTTGTAAATGCACCTTGAGACGGGCTAACACTTCTTCAGTCTGAAACGGCTTGGTGATGTAATCTACAGCCCCCAGGGACAAACCTTTGATCTTATCAACCGTGTCATTCAGAGCAGTCATAAAAATCACTGGTATTTCATTAGTTGCCGGATTAGATTTCAGTCGGCGGCAGGTTTCAAAACCATCCATTACCGGCATGATTACATCTAACAAAATTAGATCTGGTGTTGCATATTCGCTCTGATCGATAGCCGTTTCACCATCAGTTGCTACCAATATTTCCCATCCCGAATTTGCGATCGCTTCCGACAACACTTTCAAATTCGTGGGATTGTCATCAACGATCAAGATAGTGGCTTGATCAACTTTAGTGATAGTCATGGATTTACCCCCTGAACGATTTTATAAATTCCCGAATTTGCTTAACCTGAAAGCTAGTTGCTAATTGCCTTAACTCCTTGGCAAAATGCCGATATTTTTTATCGCTCTGTTCCAGTTCAACCAAGGTTTTATCTATGCCATGGATATTGCCTCTTTTGGCCAATTCAAATAGCTGATCAATTACCTCAGCTGGTGGAGCAAAAATTTCACCTGTCTCCAGTGATAGATTTTCTGAAGTTATACTTTCTAGGTTGTTATTATGTTCATAAATCCAATTAATTTTTAAATATTTTTGTAACTGATTAAAAAGATAATCCATGTTAATTGGCTTAGATAAAAATGCATCAGCTCCAGTCTTTATACTGTTTGTTATGTCAGTTTCAAAGGCACTAGCAGATACAACCATAATCACTACATTTGGCAATTGCTGTGATTTCCTAATAGCACCGATCATTTCCAATCCATCCATAATTGGCATCACAATGTCTGTCAAAATTAAATCGGGCTTAATTTCTGTTGCTTGCTGATAACCTTCTTGACCATTACTTGCTTCAAAACAACGAAATCCAATCGACTCTAGTAGGTTAATGAGTAACGAGCGATTGTTGAGATGATCATCCACTATTAGTATGGTTGGACGTTTCCCTTTAATGCCAACAATATTGCTGCTGTCTACGACTGTTTCTTGCTGGGGCGATTCGGTAGTGGTTGCTAGTTCCAAATCTAGCCAAAACCTACTTCCCTCACCTAAGGTACTTTCCACTTTGATTTCACTCCCCATTAGGGAAATAAGCTTCATACTAATTGCCAATCCCAAGCCAGTGCCTTCTGATTGTTTTTTAGTATCTCCTACCTGCTCAAACGGCAAAAAAATCTTTTTCAATTGTTCTGGAGTCATCCCGACACCAGTATCTTCAATTTGAAACCTGATTGTGTGGGAAGGGTCACCATTCAACGATGAACCGATTAAACTTACTTGAAAGGTCACACTTCCAGTATCAGTAAACTTAATCCCATTACCCAGTAAATTAATTAAAACTTGCCGCAGGCGTTTTTCATCCCCATAAATACCCACTGGCAGCTGAGGCTCGGCATGGTAAATAAACGATATACCTTTTTGCTGGGCACGAATCCGACAAATTTCTACCACGCCCATCAAGAATGAAGTAAAATGAATATCACTTTTGTGCAGCTCTAGTTTCCGAGCTTCAATTTTCGATAGGTCTAAAATATCATTGATTAAAGTAAGTAAATGGGAGCCACACTGGTGAATAATACCGATGCCATCCAGGTCTGATTTACTTATATTTGAAGAGCGTTTGAGGATTTGAGCGTATCCCAGAATGCCATTGAGGGGAGTGCGCAGTTCATGGCTCATGTTAGCCAAAAATTCGCTTTTTGCCTGGTTAGCAACATCAGCAGCTACTTTGGCTGTTTCTAATTCTTGAGTGCGCTCCTTAACTTTGACCTCCAGAGTGCGAGAATAATCTTGCAATTGCTGGTTAGCTTGTTTCAATTGCCATTGATTCTGGGTATTAGTTCCTAAAATCGCCGATAAACATAGAGCTATTAATGGGGAAATTACAGGAATCCACCAACCTGTTAGAAAGACTAAATAGCTACCACCGACAATCATGCCCCCTGTCATCAAAATACTCAGAATTAATTTGCTCAGGAGATGTTTTCTTAACCAGTTAGTCTCTGGTAATACCCAACTTCCTACGGCTCCGATCAACGAACAGCAAAAAATCCACAGCCCCTGTGCGTTAACATACCATACTCGCAGCAGAAGTCGTCCATCAAGTGCTGCACTCAACATCTGGCTGGCGATATTGGCATGAATAACAACACCAGGCATTTCCTGAACGATAGAGCTGAGACTGCTATCATAGGGCGTCGGAAAAATGTCGTTAAGGCTCGGTGCAGTCATACCAATCAAAACAATGCGATTGTACAACTGCTCCGGCGAAATTCTATTGCTCAGAACATCACTGATTGAAACTGTATTGAAGCGCTCCTGGGTGCCACGGTAATTCAACAATATTTGGTAGCCTCCAAGATCTGCACCTTGATAACCAGCATTTTTCTCGGTTAGATTGAAAAATCTTGCTTGACCTAATTGGTAATACTCGCGCCTCCCATCGATTTTTTTGAGATTGATTCCTTTGGCTTGAAGATACATCAAGCTCAATCTAACCCCTAAAGTAGGTATATCCTTACCGGATTCATCTGCTGCTGATATCAAGCTTCGCCTTACTTTACCATCCCCATCTAGCACCAAATCTGCTAGAGCAACTTGATCTCGTTGTGCTAAGGTCGGAGGTGGGGCAACTCTTTTATCCCTCACGAGGGACTTCACTCCAATCAAGTTGGGTGTGGACTTCATCACCTCAACGAACTCCTGATAACCAGGTTCCACTGGAAAATCGCGATAAATATCCAGACCAATACCTTGAGGCCGGTATGCTTTAATTTTTGTGATTAACTCAGCTAAAACAGCATCAGAAATCGGCCATCCTCCCAGTTGAGTCAGATCCGATTCATCTATGGTGATAATCACAATGCGATTATCAATGTCTTCAACCGGACGCAGGCGAAAAAATTGATCCAGGGTAGCCCACTCCAGTAGCTGGAACCATCCTGCCGTATCCAAAACAGTGACTAGTGCAGCCACAACTGGAGCTATTATAAATACAAAGCGCCATTGCTTCAAACGCTCTTTAAAGTGAAGCCACATTCCCCTTAGTCAATCTCTAATCTAGGTCAGGTTTGTTCTCTACCAACCTTGGTGAGAAGCCTATAGGCGCTTCTATTGGTTGGCAGGATTCCAGGAATAGCATCGACCGGTAGAACTGCTTTTGTGGTGAGTCACTAACCCGTCGATAACTTACCTACAGAGTTCCCAGTAAATCCTGACTAAGTAACAGTCTTGAGAAAAAAAGCAAAAAAGGGATAAAAATTGACGTTGCCCAATTATGGAATGATTGAGGCTAATTGGTAATGGGTAATTGCTAACTGACTCAACTATAGCAATTATCATAGCTATGAGGTACACAGAATTTTTTACCTCTTCCCTCTTCCGACTTACCTGTTATCTGCTCCGTTATCTGCTCCGAAGTCCCTGCTCCCTGCTCCCTAAAACCGAATAATTTGTACCTCACCCAAAGAATAATTGCTATATACTTGATTGAGTTTCTTAGTTCAGCTATTGACAGGATAGGACGGAATCAATTCCGTAAGTTGTTTTAAGCCCCATGTTAAACCCCTGGTTTAAAACCACGGGTTTAAGAAGCGAGATTTTTTGGATTTATCACAGATCAGCTGCTAACTAACCCCTTGAGCCCCATAGGGTTAAATCCTTGCTTTGCAAGGATTGCAGGATAAGAGTTGATGGCCTGATGTTCAGTGATTTATAGTTTATTTATTGAGCAACGGCTGGTTAGCGATCGCATTTAGTCCTACTGATTGTAACAGTTCTTCCCAATGGGAGCGATAGACTGAATTTCTTGGTTCAGCTCGCCTTAAATCAGCGAGGGTAGCGACAGTATCGACCCAAATCCCATCTTTAGCCAACAATGAGGCTTTTTTCAGTGAGGCTTTTAATGTGTGCTGATTCATCAAGGTAGAATTGGCTTCAACTCGACGAATCCATCCAGTTACCTCAGGACTATCTGGTTCTAAATACTCCCCACAAATCATCACCAAAGACCACTGGTAATTCTTACCGACCTTTAGTGGTGGAGCCTCAGGTGGTAATTGAACCGCCATTACACCTGGCTGATTAGGCAGACGTATAAAGGACTGGTAATGATGGTTTCGCTGTTCATCCTCGAAACTTAAAAAAGCTTCTTGAGCTGAAGTCTGAGGAACATATACCAGCAAAGTTGGACGTTCTGCTACCGTTAAGCCCAAATTAGTGGCTGGCATCAGCGGTGTGACTGATGAAGTGGTGGTTTTAGCATCAGAGAAACAAATATCTTCACCCCGGGAAGCTCCTCCCCTTGCTCTCTCCGGTCTTGGATTCTGCGTATTTCTGAATCCGATCGCCTGAGTTGGCAAACTGTGGATGAGATTCATTCCTAGGAATAGTAAAGTAAAACAAAGTGGTAATCTCACGGCTAATTTGTTTGATTTCATAAAATATTTCCTATTGCTGCAGGACTTTCTTTATGATCATGCTGGGCACAGAAAGCAGAGCAGATTATTTACCGCTTTCTAATTTTTATTTTGAGGGTTGCTAGAACTTTCAATATAAACGCCTAATGTTTGCGTTCATGTTTGTTTTATGTTTTATTTCTAGTATGTTTGATGCCCAATTGTCCTCTAAGAATGTGTTTGAAAAGTCCTTCGATTAGAGATAGAGCAGTCGCCAGGGCAGTTAGGACATGACAAAAGTCTCACACCCTTTGTAAGCGCAAGAGTTTGACTTCTGACTTCTGACTTCTGACTTTTGACTTCTGCTATAGAGCAATTACAACCAATTTCCCACTAACACAAAGGGAGCCCAGTAGACAGGATGGTTATATTCCCCTTTCAATAGCGCTAACTGAGCACGGCGCAATGCTTCAGCTTTAGTTACACCTGCTTGAGCCAGATACTTGTAAAATTCAGCCATCAGCTGAGCAGTAGATTCATCCCTTACTGCCCATAGGGTAGCTAAGGTGCTCCGTGCTCCCGAACGTACTGCTACTCCAGCTAACCCCAAGACAGCACGATTATCCCCTCTAGCAGTTTGGCAAGCACTGAGTACCAATAATTCAATGGGATTAGTGTCTTGTCTTTCTCTTGAGCGCAGTAGTGAATTGAATTGCCGGACATTAATTCGATCGTTCCAGGCTAAAACAAACGTCTCATCGGCAGTACTACTAAACTGACCGTGGGTTGCCAGATGTAATACTGGGAAAGGTTGTGCATCAACAGCGTTTTGGAGGTTGCTATCAGTAAACTCCTGATTCAAAAGCACTGTTGTGGAAATTTTTGAGGAAATCTGTTCTAATTCTCGCTTTACTGCTGGCAACGGCTTAAAACCTTGGCGACCCTCACTCAGCCCAGCAGTTATAGCTTGGATCTGGTTTGATTCAAGGGAGCGTGGATCTAAAAGCTGCAATCCTGGACTTAGAGCTATGCTATATTTCTCGATCAAATACTGTTGACCATCATAGAGAGCGGACATGGGTAAATTCCGCAAAGAACCATCTAGCACAAATACTAGAGTGGTGATGCCGTGGTCTTCTAACTCAGATTCTGCAGGTCTAATCAGCCAATCATAACCTTGCTGATAGAGCTTGAGACGTGCTCGCTCAGAAAAAGCTCTATTCAAAGATTGTCGCATCCGTCGGAAGAACTGCTCCAGCTCTGCTTGAGGTATATAAGTTTGGTAGTGACGGAGGGCTTGTCCTGGCACAGAAACAATCACCTCTAACCGTTCTGGCAAAATAATAGGATAAATAACTGCCGCTTTCTGGTCAATTTGGTCAATCTGCCTCGGTTGACCTTTTAAACAGGCTTCCTGGAAAAAGTTCTCTAATTCAGCTAATTGCAGCGATTCAATAACTTGCATCGCCTTTTTCAGGTGGTCTTGACTAATTTCTGCTGAGCCTTTTGCCTGGGATACCCCTCCTGGCTCAGGGGTGGTGACAGAAGGTTGCAGTAGTAATTCAACTAGCTCTCGATAGATCGGTTCGACAGTTTCAGTGAAAGAAAATTGGACATCTCGATTGATAGCGACTAAGTCTGAGCGCAGTGACTGGAGAGTTTTGACCGCTGAATCGTAAGCTGCGATCGCTTCGTTGATATCCCCCTGCTGTTTGTGCAGCCTCCCCAGTTGCCAAGCTGCACGAGCGGCAATATCTGAGGCATGATTACCTTGGGCAATCTGTAGAGCATTCTCTGTTAACCTCAAAGCCTCGGACCACTGCTGGGTTTGTTCATACAATGAACCTAACTGAGTCATGGCATAAGCTTGAGCTGTTGGATCCCCCAATTCCATGGCTTGTTGCACTGCTCGTGCCAGAATTTTTGCGGCTTTTTGGATAGGTATAGGCACCCCTTGTGACTGTCTAGTTGAAGCAGCTGCCAACTTTGACAAGCTCTCAGCAAAGTTGACCGCAGCATAGACTGTGGTTCGACTGGGGGGCTGCTGAGCTAGATTAGATTCAATGGCAGGCAATAGTGCGATCGCTTTCTTGTGCTGGTCTAGTTCTATATAAAGGCTGAGTTGGTTGAGTTGTGCTTCAGTTTGAATTTGTGGGCTAGTTGCTTTTGTGACCACTTGTTGGTAATACTTCAAGGCGGTTTCCGGCTCTTGTAAGTTTCTGGAAGTATTTCCCAAGCTGAAAAGAATGTGACTGGTATCCGTGGCAGAATCTAACTTCTGGGCGATTTCCAAACTTTGCTCTAAAACTTCCCTGGATTCGTGTACATCTCCCACTACTTGCAAAGCCACTCCCAAACTCCGCAATCCCTTGACTTTAAGCAGGGAATCATCTTGAGCTTGGAGCTTTTCATTGACAGCTTCTAAGAGTTTTCGCGATCGCCTGTAGAAGCCCATAGTTTGTAGGGCTTGAGCCTGGTTAATCTGGCTACCCAAGATGCCAACCTCATCCCCTAGAGATTGATACGTAGCTTCTGAGTTTTGCCAACTTTCCAGAGCAGATTCCGTTTGTCCCATCGCATTTCTGAGACTGCCCTGAATAGTCAGCGCTTGAGCCAAAATCGACCCTTTTTCCCTAAGTTGTATACCCTGCAAAATCTTCAAACTTTGGTCAATAGCACTCTGGGCTTGCTGCCATTTTCCCAATCGTTGGTCAGCTAAGGAGAGATAGCTCAAGCTCAAAGCTTGTCCCACTTCATCACCTTGTTGCTCAAAACCAACAGCTGCCTGTTGCCAGACAGCAGCCGCCTCAGCAAATCGTCCGGCTTCATAGAGAGTTCTGCCTTGCTCTAGCAACTCTGAACCATGCTTGGTGGGTTCTAGCACAAAGGTTTGGGGATTAGAAATAGCACTAACGAGTTGCTGGTTTCCACCGACCTTTGCTCTACTCCCCAGTACCGAATGATCAGGATAGGCTACAGCAGGAACTACCATAGTCACTATCAAAAAGGTTAGTAATCCTAACCAGATAGTATAGTGACTAGATTTGGGAAGCTTACCTAGCTTGCTCATCATCTATGTCCAATAACTACCAGCAAATTTTCTTGGGCTCCCATAAATTTCTGTCATCTTAGTTATTAATTAATTATTAATTAGTTATTAATTAGGTGAATATTAGCCATGACCGGAACATACTCTTCCCCAATATGGGAGCTAATCGGGATTAGTTCTATAGTTCCCACTTTTCTTGGCAAGAGCGTCAACCAACAAACTGCGTAAAAATTGGGTTCGATGACCCATTCCCTGTTACCAGTTGGGTTAACGGGGGTGTGAAACGCTGATTGGGTATCACTATAGATGCTTAATCAACAGCTTTTGTGATAATATACGGTTATATGGCGATTGGGGCTGTGGCTCAGCTGGATAGAGCAAGCGCCTCCTGAAAAATCGGGCACCATGGAAGAAATTCCGTGAGTGAATGTGGTCAAATTCGGTGAAACCTAAGGGGTATTTAGCTTATTCAGTACTCTAAGGCAATACCGAGCCAAGCCTGAATCTGTGTGCGAGTCATCGTCGAGGTTAAATGCAGGAAGGTGGAGAGACTAGACGGCCACCACCTAAGGGGTATTAACCTTAAGAGGTATTAACCTAGGGTGAAGGTATAGTCCAGAGAGTGGGGAAACTCACACCAATCTGAAGCGCTAGGTCGCCGGTTCGAATCCGGCCAGTCCCGTTGATAAGCTATTAGCTATTAGGTACTTTGTAAGCATTCAGTGGTCAGCGGTCAGCTTATTCTATTCAAAAGCACCGATTGCGCTACGCGCACGCTGCGCGAACAGTAGCGTGGCACAGGCTTCGACGCTGTGACCTAACCCATAAGCTGATACGCGACACGCTGATAGCTTACGGTATGTTAACTACTTCAATAACTACTTCAAAACTTCTTCTAATTGGTGCTGCTCCCAAAGAAAGCGATAAATACCAGGTTGTTGTAGAAGTTCACCATGAGAACCAGTTTGGACAATTTCCCCTGCGTCCATTACCAAAATCCGGTCAGCTTTAGCAGCAGCTGAAAGTTGATGGGAGATAAAAATTACAGTTTTGCGCTGGACTCCTTCCGAGAGATTGTCCAGAATTTGGGTTGCTGTCTGATTATCAACACTCGAAAGTGCATCATCAAGAATCAGCACTGGTGCATCCATCAGCAGAGCTCTAGCTAAAGCAGTACGTTGTCGCTGCCCCCCAGACAGGGTTATTCCCCTTTCCCCAACAATTGTTTCGTACTGCTGGGGGAAATTCATAATTTCCGGGTGAATTTGGGATTGCGAAGCCGCGTATTCTACCTCTGAGTGTTCGCTGATTGGTATACCGTAGCAGATATTGTTTTTAATGCTAGTGCTGAACAAGAAGCTGTCTTGAGGAACATATGCGATCGCATTCCGCAAGTTCTGCAAGGGCAGCTTAGTAGTATCATATCCATCCAAAAACAGTTGACTAGCTTGAATATCCAGCAAACGAGGCAAGGCATTAGCCAGGGTAGATTTTCCAGAACCAATGGCTCCCACAATCGCTACTGTCTCACCTGCATTAATCGTGAAGCTAACATTTTTCAGGGCAGGAGTTTGACTGCTGGGGTAAGTGTAACTCAAGTTGACAGCCTTGAGCTGACCTCTTACTGGGGTTGGCAAGCTAACTGAATCTGGGGCATTGGTAATCCGAGGCTGAGCCAAGAGAATCGACTCAATACGATCAATACTCACTTCACCACGTTGATAAGCAGTGATGGTAAACCCTAGCAGTGCTGTGGGGAAGACTAAACGTTCAGTGTAGATAATCAGCGCCACAAAGTCACCAATACTGATAGCACCGGACTCAATGGAACCAGGACCAATAGTTAACAGCACCAGTAAGCTGAGGTAAGTAAGAGCCTCAATTATTGGAAACAGAAAGTTTCGTGTTCTTGCCAAATTGAGATTTGCTCCCAAAAGCTGCTGATTGATTTGATGGAACGCACGACGCTCGTTTTCTTCCTGAGCGTATATTTTAATCATGGCGATACCACTCATATCTTCCTGAATCAGCTCACTGAGGTTAGAAAGTTTCTCCTGGACTTCTTGTTGTTGGCTGCGCAGTTTCTCACTAAATAGCTTGACAATAATCAACATCAACGGATAAACCGCCAAGGCTAAGAACGTCAACCACGGATCAATGCCAATCATAACCGGCACGGTCAAAGAGTAGGCAAACACCGTATTTGCCAGACTCAAAACTGCAAACCCCAATAGACGCCGAATATTATCCACATCACTGGTGGCTCGGTTAATCAAATCACCGATCGTGTTCTGAGAAAAATAGGCTGGTTCCAATGTCAGCAAATGCTTAAAAATCCGTTGCTTCAGGTCAAATTCCACTTTGCGCCCCACTCCAAACAATAGGATGCGCGAAGCCATCCGAATCCCCCACATCAATGAGGTGAGTATCAAAATAAGCAGCACAAAGCTCCAGACTTGGTCGAAGCTCAAGGTTTGACTCAACTCGTCAATAGTATCCCTGATCAGTAAGGGGATATAAACACCAAGTCCATTGACAATAAGGAGGGCAAAAATACCTAGGGCTGACTGTCGCCAGTATGGGCGCAGGTAAAGCAGCAGTTTTTTTAGACGGGAATTCAGCATGTTACAATACTATACAATTCCCATCCTGGTTACAATCTTAAACAATTCCCTTCCTTTAGGCTTAACCTTTCACCAAAAATCGGGGAGTACTTAGCCTCAAGGGAACCGCAAATCATAAATTACCGACCCTTACTGAAGGTGGGAGCCGAGGGTGGTATCGGTTTACTTCCGATGAAACCAGAAACCCACACTATACCCGATTGGGTTCATGTGGGTAGTTAACATAATGTCTATATTTCAAGAAACATCTCTTGCGGTCGGCGATTCAACTTCTGTACTGGTAACTGGTCTTCCTCGTAGTTGGAAGTAAATATTGCTAAAGAAGGTGTTAATTACCCTGGTAGTCTGGTCAAGGGCTCCGATAGAAGGGATAAAAGCTTGGATGCCAAGGGCTTGATTGGGTGGAACAAGTTGAGCCAACACAGCGTCCCTAGGGAAAGGACTAGCATTAGTAGTAAGCTGAATTGATTCCCCATCGGGAACAAAAGCAGTGAGGGTTTCCTCCTGCCACCCGATTGTTTTGGCCATTTGAACCGCAGGTTGGTTTTGAACGACTCCAGGCCCGAGAAGTTGAGCCAGCCGATTAGATAGAAAAGGGGTGCTGGCGACAAGCAAGACAAAAAATCCCGTCCAAATCAAGGTAGGTCCTGGGTTAGAGATATTGTCACCTTTAATTCGCATTGCTCCTAGGAACCAAAGCAGAAGTGCTAAGCCCAATGGTTGAAAGGGAAGTGAGAAAATTGTCCATATCGGTGAAACCAGGGCATTGGTTGGGGTGAAAAACAGCAGGACAATAATGGCAAAAACCAAAAAACCCCCAAGCCAGGTGAAATACTGTTTAGGGATGATTTCGAGCAGCAGCTTGGCGAGCAAAAATCCAAGCACTACCCATAGCAGGACTAGAAATAGTAGTTGCATAGTGAATACCTTGTAAGTTTTTGACCGTTAGCTGTTTGTTGTGGAAGTTTGATCCGACAACTCAACCTCCTATCCGGCTAGTCGTATTCGGCTAATTGATCAACTGTGGTAATTTGATAGGCATAAATCCCTCAAATCGTGGCGACATGCTCAGTTTGAGGAATATCTCAACAGGTAAATCACCCCAGTCTGAATTGCCTTAACACCGGCATTATACTTGCCATTGGCTGCAAAGGGTCACTTTGAAATTGGTGTGAGTGGGATCAAACTAGGAAACGTTTTCTGTCAAAGGGGTTGAAATTTTGCTATTTCAACCAATAATCATAGAATACCCTTGGCGAATTAACAGGGGATATTTGGATCTGACCCCATTTAATAGCAGACTAGGCAAGACTTCATACTCCATGCCTGTTTGCCTCGCGCCGATATTGATGGCCGATATTGATGGCCAATATTGATGTTTGATTGAAAACGTTGCCGGTGGATAAACCAGCTCAAATGGGAAACACTTCATACAACACGACCCCTACCATACAAGAGTCGCTGACGGTGGAAAACCGCATCAGTCGTTTGGAATTAATTGTTGGACAAATCGGAGAGGCAGTGCTTGCCACTACCGAAACTATAGACCGTCTGGCTGACCGGGTCGATAACTTTGTGATTCAAGTGCAAAACCAAGGACAGCAAGTCCAACAACAAGGCTACCAGCTTTTTGCTCTAAGTGATGCGGTGCAAACCTTGGCAGAAACTCAAAATGAGTCTCTAAAACAGCTTGAGCAAGTCACACAAACCTTGCAACAGCTTGCTGCAGCGATTGAAGCAGGGGAACACTGACTTTCCTGGCTGTTGAGTTACGCACCAAGCTTGTCGATTTAGACTGGGTATGGGGTGTGGAAAAGATCGGGTTTGGGGTAAGAATAAGGCTAACCTCCTTTTGGAGCATACTTTCGTCTTTCAAAACCCCTCAAAACTTTTGGGGATTATTGACAGGTTTATTGAGAATAAATTGCTCCAAAGCATTCCCAGGAAACTAAGAAATCTCGTTCAGTTATTTGAACCAGTTAAAATTATGGCTCAATCAGGACTTACGCAGCAACTCTACTTGTAGGGTCTCCCTCAGGACCCTACACCATCAGCATGTTTGTTGCCCAGTTTTGCGTAAGTCCTGTCAAAGTCAGCCTACACCCACGCGCTCACCCTATCCTGACTCTGAACGCCGTGCATTGAAGAGTGGAGTGTTGTGGAAATGAAGCTAAAGCTTTCCAGCATGGTAAAAATATGCTACCACAACGAGAGTACCCAAAACTGATTAGGAGAGCATTAATGCATTTTCCAACGCGGTACTTCCTGCTTGTTCCGGCGACTGTACTCATGAGCTTATTGACCGTTAGCTGTAGTGGCAAAAAAGTTGAATGTCAGAAAATTATTGAAGTGGCGAACCAGGCAGTTGAAGAAGCTAAAACCCTGACTAATGGTGGAGAATCAAGTGATCCCGAGGCAATGCTCCAGGCAGCTAATGCTATGGAGGGGGCATCTCAAGACATGGAATCGATAATAGTTAAGGACGAACAGCTCCAAGACTATCAAGCTGGTTTTATTAAGATGTATCGCAATACCAGCAAGGCGACTCGCGACTTTGTAGAGGCTTTTAACAAGCAAGACCGCTCAGCTGCGGAGGAAGCCTTGAGCAATTTGCAGAAAGCCACCACCCCAGAACCAAAATTAGTGGCGGATATTAATACCTACTGCTCAGCTAACTAGGGGGTTGAAACAGTTAATAAAACCCTATTATTACCTCGACGTCTGTATTGCCAGACAGGTTGTTTAGATGTCTTGTGGTGGGCTGACTGCGCTATAGAATCGCCGTCTAGAGCGCAGCTGAAAAACCCGATATTTTTATATGCTAGTTAGGCAATACCCAAAATACCGTAGCTGCTAGGTCTATAGTAAATTTACCATTCAAGTATATGGTATGTTTCGTTTCTCAAGTACTGCCAGTAGTATATGTGAAGTAACCCAACTTGCTTCGCTAACAGCGAAGCAAGGACGGTCTTATTCGTCTTTAGGATTTCCCGCTTCATCCGCCGATGCCACGTTGGGTACTCCCTAAGAATAGAAAGTCCAGAACTGAATCTGGTGATGGTCTTACTCAGCGTCCACAGGCAGTCGCCCGTCTTCCACAGGCAATAATTCTTTTTGCCGCTTGGTTTTCGCCGTTTGTAACGGTCGTGCCAGTTGATTTATGTCTAAATGACATCTTGCGCTTGCCTTTTCTGCACGCTGTTGCGAACGGTGGTCGAGTTCGTTTACGCGCTTTGACTACATCTCTATTCCACCTAGCTCGACTATCATCAGCCCATGCCTAACCATGTAGACCTAAGCCAGTTATATTCATATTAGCATATAATCAACTATTTGACTATCCATCCCCACCGTCAAAGTTGGATGGGGAATTCCGCCATTTTTGTTAAACAATCTGCCTTTGAGATCTAATGAAATATGCCTTGGTTCATGAGTGGTTGACTCCCAAAGCAACTGGTGGCTCAGAACTGGTAGTGCAAGAAATACTCAAACACATTGATGCTGACCTGTACGCCCTGATTGATTTTGAATCAACCAATCCCCAGAGTTATCTATATCAGCGCTCTATTGGCACAACATTCCTACAGAACTTACCCTTCGCTCGTAACGGGGTTCAGAAATATCTGCCGCTGCTACCCTTAGCGATTGAACAGCTGGAACTAGGGGAGTATAATATTATACTCTCCTCTTCCCATGCTGTTGCCAAGGGTGTCCTTACTAGTCCCCAACAACTGCACATCTGTTACTGCCATACGCCCATGCGTTATGCCTGGGACTTGACCTTTGATTATTTGCGCAGTAGTTCTATGGGACAGGGTTTTCCAGGGTTGATCACTCGCTATCTGCTTCATCGGTTACGTCAGTGGGACGTGATTACAGCAAATCGGGTGGATTACTTTATTGCCAACTCTCATCACACAGCACGGCGGATCTGGCGCTGCTATCGGCGTAGGGCTGAAGTTATTTACCCACCGGTTAATATTGAACGTTTTCCTTTCCAGGAAGAAAAAGAAGATTTTTATCTGACCGTTTCCCGGATAGTAAGTTACAAACAAGTATCTTTAATTGTTCAAGCTTTTAATCAACTGGGATACCCTCTCGTGGTGATTGGTGATGGCTCAGATTTAGCAGGGATTCGCAACTTGGCTCACAAGAATGTAAAATTTATGGGATTTCAACCCAATGAGGTGGTTGAGCAGTATATGGCTAAAGCTAAAGGGTTTGTCTATGCTGCCTGTGAGGATTTCGGCATTGCCCTGGTGGAAGCCCAAGCTTGTGGTACGCCGGTGATTGCCTATGGTGCTGGTGGGGCACTAGAAACAGTTCTAGATATTCGGCAACATTTAGACAGTGGTACAGGTCTATTGTTTCCAGAGCAAAGCTCAAGGGCTTTGATTGAAGCCATGGAAACCTTTGAGACCTTGGCAGGAAAGTTTAATCGGGAAGCGAGCCGGTTAAACGCTGCCAAATTTGCCCCCAACATTTTTGCTGATCGCTACCTGACATTTTTGGAAAACTGTTATCAAGACTACCAGTTTTAATTTCTCTGGTAAAAAATTAAATATCCTAGCTGGCTATGCGCTATAGCGAGTGTCTCGTAGCTTTATGATTATGACGTGTGGTGTGAATTGAAGGAGTGAGATGACTGCCGAAAGCCAACTTAACTCCGTCAAGATATTGCGAGCATTCGTGAAGCGAGGTTTTCAGCCCCTCGTTTCACGTCGTAGACACAAGAATCTGACTCGCTATCGCTTAGACGGAAATTTTGCCAAGCGACTGTTTGATGTGACCTTTTCCCTATCAGTTCTGATTTCGTTTTTTCCCGTTTACCTGCTACTGGCATTGCTAATTGTGATCAGCTCACCTGGACCAATTTTTTATGTTCAGGAGCGGGTGGGTAAAGACTACAAACCTTTTGCTTGCCTGAAATTTAGAACTATGGTGGAAAATGCCGACGAAATGTTGCTAGAGATGATCGAAAAATCCCCTCAGATACGGGAGGAATTTCAGGATAATTACAAGCTCAAGGATGATCCTCGAATTACTGGAATTGGAAAATTTCTACGGCTGACTAGCTTAGATGAGTTTCCTCAGTTCTGGAATGTACTCAACGGACAGATGAGTGTGGTTGGTCCAAGACCGTTAGTGCCAGAGGAATTGCCCAAATACGGGCGTCACATGGATAAAGTCTTGACAATTCGACCCGGAATTACTGGCTTATGGCAGGTTTCTGGACGCAATGACATACCTTACCACCGCCGTGTGCAAATTGATGTTTACTATGTCAGTTTCCGGAATTTTTGGCTGGATTTATGGATCATCGTGAAAACCATTGGTGTTGTTATTTTTCCCAAAAATAACGGTGCTTACTAGAGGTAACTAGTGCCTGCTAGAGGAGAAATTAGGTAATGGGTGACATTAGGTAATGGATCATGGGTAATGGGTAATAAGCCCAGTTGCCAATTACCCATTACTGATACCAAGTTGCTCTCAAACCTATTATTTAAGCTATTATTTATTGCTTAAGGGCTCAATTGAACGGAATGGGGAGATGGGAGTGAACAAGCTCCTATCTCCTACCCATGTCTTGATGCAGTCGCTCATGGGGGTTTCCCCCAAGACCGCGCTGCATCGCTAAATGCAAGTCGGTATGATTACCTACTATCAGCATAGTTTGTTGATATGATCGCCCTATCAAACCGGAGGGAAGATCAGATGAACAAAGCAGAACTACGCCGATCCCTGCTTCAAAAGCGCCAGTCTATGTCTGTAGAAGAATGGCGGCAAAAAAGCGATCGCATCTGTACCCATCTACAATCTGGCGTCCTAGTTACCCAGTCACAAACAGTTTTAGCCTATTTCAGTTTTCGACAAGAACCAGATCTAAGTCCCCTATTTACAGACACTAAGCACTGCTGGGGACTACCCCGATGTGTGGGAAAATCTCTCTTCTGGCATACCTGGAAGGCGGGCGTTCCATTGCAAAAAGGAAATTATGGTATTTTAGAACCCAAACCTAATGCTACCACCCTAGAGCCAAAGGATGTGAATTTAATCCTTGTACCCGCTGTGGCTTGTGACCAGCGGGGGTATCGTTTGGGCTACGGTGGTGGTTTCTATGACCGACTGCTGAATTCACCAGAGTGGGATTCTATTCCTACCATCGGCATTGTATTTGAATTTGCCTATATACCTCAACTACCCATTGATGAGTGGGACAAAGGCTTGCACAGTGTTTGTACAGAAACAGGATTCAAGAGGGTGGAACAGATCTGAAATTCCGTGTTTCATACTGTTTCATACTCTTGCTGTACAAAAACTTGAGACTTCGTACTTCATTTAGTAGACGATTGACAATTAAGCGCTCCCTTTGGATAAGCAATACGTTGGTGATTATATTGTTGCCAAACTCTGATGAACACTTGGGCAATTTTTGATAAATCCTGCCGGGTTAGCCCAGAATCGACTAATTGGTTGTCCTGCCAGCGAGCTTTGAGAATTTTATTGACCACCGTAAGAGCAGTTTCCGGAGTGACCTCTTTGAGTGAGCGTAGCGCCGCTTCACAGGCATCAGCTAACATAACTACACCAGTTTCCTGGGACTGGGGAATTGGACCGTCATAACGAAAATATGACTCGTCCACAGACCCAGTACCTTCAAGTTGAGCTTTTTGCTGAGCCTGGAAATAAAAATAGGAAATCAGCAATTTCCCCTGATGCTCTGGGATAAAGTCCCGCACTGCCTTGGGTAACTGGTGCTTACGAGCCATAACCAGTCCTTCGGTAACGTGCTTTTTGATAATTTCAGCACTCTTGAAAGGATCATTAATCTGATCATGCTTGTTCGGACCACCCATTTGATTTTCTATAAACCCTAACGGATCGTGCATTTTACCAATGTCATGGTAGAGCGTACCTGCCCGAACCAGTTCCACATTACAGTGGAGTTCTTGAGCCGCTGCTTCTGCCAAAGAAGCAACAAACAGAGTATGTTGAAACGTTCCAGGTGCCTCAGTAGCTAGACGCTTGAGCAAGGGACGGTTGGGATTAGACAATTCTGCCAGACGAATCGGTGTCACCAGGTCAAACAAACGTTCCAGGTAAGGTGATAGCCCCAGGGCGACAATACTCCAAGCTAAGCCAGACAAACCTAATAACAAGGCTCCTGGCAGAACTGCAGACCAAATTGTACTAGCAGTGGCACTAATAATCAGATTGATAATCAGGGAAACGACACCTTGAGTTAAGCCCACCCCAACTCCGAGCAGAGCCAATTCCTCTCGCGATCGCATTCGTCCTGCCATCAAGGCACCCAGTAAACCACCAGCAACATTTGCTAGTACTTGTTCTCCAGTGACTTCCATACTAAAGGTCACTAAGCCTGTCAGTAAACCCACTACTGTCACGCCCATCGTAGACCCATAAAAGTTCCCTACTAACAAAGCAATAGCAGGCATAGTGTAGGGAATCTCGAAGAAGGGACTCTTGAAAAGTATTGATATTGGCATACTCAGGGTCAGTAGCAATACCAAAATGTAGTCCCGCCGTCTCCATTTCGGGTGAACTCGCCGTTGCACTAAGGCAAAGATGCCCACCGTAGTAGTAACCAAACCACCAAATCCCATCAAACCCAGCCAGTTAATTCCTCGACGGCTTAAGTCGAAATAATCCAGTAGTACAAAGTCTGTTTGAGTGATGGTTTCACCTTCGGTTACAATCACATCTCCTTTCCGCACTGAAACCATCATTGGTTCCACTTTTTCTGCTGCCTGTTCTGCTATGAGCTTGGTTAATTCTTTGTTTTCGATCAAGTTGGGTTCTAAAACTCTCACTAGTAAATACTTGGCTAGTGGTTGAGCTTCCTGGGGCATAAGGCTACTCAAGTTTACCTTCACCGCCTCTTGGATCAGATTTGGTGGTAATCCTGGAACAATGCCTTGGGTCAGGATGCGACTAGCAGCCTGCTTAATGACTATGCGGGTTTTCTGCCAATCTTGATCTGATAGATCGAGTACGGAAACATCATTTAGGCTACTGAATTCAGGGCTAAGGTATTCTGAGAGCTGAGGCAACACCTGAGCATACTGTTGGCGAGCAGCAGATATTGACTCAATCAGAGCTGAGAACTCTTGTTCAGAAGACTTTTGACGGTAGCTTTGCAGTTCACTTACTGCCTGAACAAAAGCTACATTTAATGAATTTTCTGGCGGAGTCGGTGGTTTGGCTTCAGAATCAAACCCGTTGCCATGGTTATCGATATCTGAAAATGCCAAGATAGCCCGCCATTCCCATTCCTTACTTTGCCGTAGATACCGCTGGGTGGCGATGGATAGTACATCAGTCTTTACAAAAGGAAAAACACCGCTGTTAGTGCGCAGTTCTTCGACAGCGTCCAGAGACTTATCAAGATTTTGATAAATTCCTTCTGTAACAGATTGGTCAATCATCAAGACTGGTTGAGCACCTCTTTGAGCTTCTTTGCGTCTCTCAGCCGTGGTCTTAGAGTCCTCAACTATAGCATCGAATGGTGCCCGGATTGTCTGTGGTGCTACTCTGTCTTCACGTAGCTGTGGCTGATTGTAAAAGCGCCCTCCCATAACACTGGTCAGGGAAACCACTGCTAAAGTCCACATTACAGGTAGAGTAATTCTCTGTTGAATTTGGTGCTGGCTTTTGCCCCAATCTTTTCCTGAAGTTAGGCTAGTCGAAGTGCCTTCACCATGGGTTGGAGACTCTCTCGGCTGTAGAGGTTGTCCTTTCAAATTCTCCTGCTGTGGGCTAACTGAGGATTTGGCAGCACTAGAGGAGTTAAATCCCAAAAAACTGCGAAGGTGCTGAGATGTTCGCCGTAATTGCGTGATCGGCTGCGTCAGCGAATTGAACGTTTTCATAGCACAGGAATGGCAATGTCTGGTAACAGTAGCGGTCTGCTCACAATTTGCTGTGTGGTGGTGGCATTTTGCTTAAAGACATCTACATTTATTTATTATTCATAAAAAACACTGGAAAGTTTGCCTCCACTCATTTTAAATCCACTCATTTGACATGGGTAGAGCCCACGTTGCGTGGGAAACTTCCAGTGACAATCAGGCCTTGTATACTGTAACAGTAACTGGAGTTTGCGAACAGAAAACTTCATTAAAGTGGTAATTATGGTTTCGTGGTTACCTTGGTCAATCCCCATGGCTATTGGTTGGGTTTGACTTCCAGATGATTCACAGACCAACTTCACCGTAAATACGCCTAGGTCATTATTTACAACTTTAGCTTTTCTTTCTTTGATCCATTCCCTAGGGGAACTTGGGGTAATTTGCATTAGTGGCTGTCGAGTTGGTGATAAAATGGCTACTCCCATGGAGATAATCCTCAATCATGGAGTTATAAGTCCCCTCGACCACCTAATCCAAGATGATTCCTGTCGTTAACCGCGACTGAAGTCAGCAGTCTTGCAGATACTCCAGCTTAGGGGTTGTGGCTGGAAGTTCTTACCAGGATTAGGCTCAATGGTCTAGTCACACTTAGGCTTAAGTCTTACCCCATAAGCACCCTTTATTGCGGGGTCAGTAACAGAATATAATCTCAGACTTCACTGATTTTTAGCTGACAAGGCTCAGAAGCCAGTGTTTTTTTAGATCATCTTAGTTTAACTGGTTTATATTGGTTTTACCTATAGCTGTGGTAGCAAATTCAACACCACGGGTGCAACACAGGCCATGAAAATTTTATGTACCATCAAGTTTCAGGCTACAGCCCCTTGTAGGTGGAGCTTCATTTTTGGTTTGACAGTCCGTTGATTGAACAGCTTATCGCGATCCGATCACTCTTGGTGCTACCACAGCTAGCTTCTGAAACTCAGCTATGGCTGAAACATCATATACACCTGACCACACTGCCAACAACTGGTCTGCTAATTGCCATTGGTCAACCCCAGTACCGCTGAGGTTAAGCGCCATCAGCCAGGGCACTGGAATACCGATGATACCGTTATAGGCACCAGCTAAAGCACCTGTTAAGGCAGCAGTAGTTTGTGATTGATAGCCTGTAAGAGCTGCACGAGTTACACAGAGGCGAAAATCTTCTGGGGTGTTTAGGAAACAGTACAATGCTAAGGCAATCGATAAAGAGCAGTCATCCTCAGACTCATTTCTACGCCTTTGCTCTCGACGCAGCTGGATAACAGTTTGTTCTAAACTTGCCCCAAGCTCGAGTAGAGTTTGTAATTGTTCCAAGTGTTGCACCCAGACCTTTTGATTTTGATAGTTCCCTAGGTAGGCAATGATTCTGGAAATCAGGGTAGGGCAGTCAAGTTTTTCGGTAAGGGCGATCGCTGTCGCCCAAGCTATTGTCAAGACACTCTCAAACCTTTCAGAATCATTTTGCCAAATTGCTGCCGCCTCTAGCAGTTTTTGGCGCAACTTGACTTCATCTTCATGAAAAAATAATGCTATTGGTAAGGTTGCTACTGCTGCTTCGCTACTGTTGGCAGTCCCTTTTAATGAAAGGATAGAGGGTTGAGCCTTTTCACACTGCACTAACCAATCTCCTAAATCGAGGTTGCCACAGCGAATCAAACTTTCAATACCACAAGTAGCAATCTTGCTCCAATGGGAAATCGTCTTACTCAGACCAGCATCCCCTTGGGATGGCGGTCGAAATCTTACTTGAGCTGGTCGTAACTTTTGGCAGCCACTCCCAGCCAGGATTTCTCCCACAAGGCTACCTAACAAGGCACCTCTAAATCGGTTCAAAAGTGAGTACCGCATCCATATTTTGTCAAGAAATCTAGTGTGCTTTTAAATTGCCTTTTTCAACCCGCAAGGCAGCACCCATCAAATTTTTGATTTTAATTACCAATCGATTTTCTCAATGTAAGAACTAGAGCCTGTAACCCCAGTCTATAGCTGTTAGCTCCAAAACCACTAATCTGACCGACTACCACTGGTGCCATGAACGAATGATGTCTAAAGGCTTCTCGTTGATAGATGTTGCTAAGATGAACTTCTACAGTTGGCAAGGCTACCGCAGCTATTGCATCTCGAATAGCCACACTGGTATGGGTATAAGCAGCAGCATTAATTAAAATCCCGTCGTGGTGTCCTAAAGCTTCATGTATCCTATCGACTAAGATACCTTCATGATTAGACTGCAACGCTGTCACGCTTGCCTCAAGCCTTTGCCCTTCTTGCTCTAGGAGATAGTTAATCTCATCCAAGGTGACAGATCCATAAATACCTGGTTCTCGCTGTCCCAGTAAATTAAGATTGGGACCATGGAGAACCAGGATACTTAGACGTTTTCGAGAATCACCGGACACAATGACTATCTAATTCCGACGACACCTTGGGTCATTAACAGGAATGGGGATTGGTTCTGGTTCAGGCTGAGCCTCAGGACCTAATAGCGCTTCAATAAGCTTGCGCGCCCATTCTTGAATTTTTTCCAAAACCTTTTCTATATAGTCCATCAAGCAAAAAGCTCCTATAAGACCACTTGTATCTTTTCTTTTACACTTTCAGTTCCCTAACAGGTTAAAAACCATTACTGCTTTTTGAGCAGATCAGCAAGGGAATCAGTCTTGCCTAAGGTTTTTTTGGCTTGACCATGACTCTGAGAAAGGAAAAAGAACAAAGTGTTGTATCTATTATGTTAATAAGGCTAGCACATTTTATACAATTCATTCAACCAAGATACATTAACCGTGTTTATACCCTCACCAGCATAAGACCTATCAGTTGCCTGACCGAAAAATTGGGGAGTGTGAGGGGTGAGGTCTATACGCCCCTAGCTTTAGATATGGGGTTAGCATCACCCCTGACATAAAACAATTGAGGGATTCGGCGTTTCATTTGTTCTGTTTGTGTTATGATGTTATTACTGGCCTACCACAGGTGAGAAGTCGTCGGTATCACCAATTAATCTACGACGTAAAGCGATGGTAGCAGCAAGGGAGCGAAAAACCCTAAAAACGCATGGACTCTAAAGAGTACCGACCAAAGCGCAAAAGTTAAGTTTTTTAGTCAAAGGTAGGGCGGGGCACGCCCAAACCCTGGGAGAGTTATTCCAGTAAGCTTGTGGAGAGCAGACCGCTGGGTACACTTGCTTAAACTAGATAATGCGTTTGTAGACGGTTATTTGGTGCGAGGAACGGTAAAACCCTTGTGTATTAAAGTCAGCTCGTCGAAACAAGAATCCCCTGGCATAAGCGCCATGGGGAGTGTCAATCAGTCAGTAATATTTGCCGAAAGGCTTGCCTGGTTTCGGGCTTCAAATAATTCTGTTGTAAGGTTTGCCACTGTTGCCATGATTTGTAGCGGTTGGCCTGTAGTAACTGAGCCAACTGGGGAGCGTTATGCTTTAGGTCTGAGTGAAAGACAGAGTTTAAGAATTCGTCTAAAACCATACTGTCCTGAATATCACCTAAGATGCCTTGAATTTGCTTCATATCTTCGACATAGTCCTTATAGGTAGGACTATAGAGTTCAGTAAATAGATTCATTTGGTAACGCACCCGCTTGGCTTGCTTGCGTAGATCGTGAATCATTGATCCACGAATGGCTAGCAGGGACTCAACTGCTGCTGGTTTCAGCTGCTTGGGAGTTTGGCTACCAGTATCCTTAAGATCAACGCCCACTAGCCAAGCGGGGTGGAGTAACAGGCGGCTGACAATGGGTAAGAGTAAATCAGGTAATACTGCAGCCGCTGGCATCTGAGCCATTTCTTTATAGGTGGGTTTTTTTAGCCACAGTTTTAAGGTTTGCTTAAGCTTTTGGTGTGGCTTACCTTGCAGAACGTCCCGAACTTGTTTTAAAGCTTTGCACCGCTTTTTTTCCAAGTAAACGTAGGCTTGCTTCAATGCTTTCCGTTCTTTGGTCGGTAACTTGGGTTGGTAACCTTTGTGGAGGGTTTCTTGGAGGACATCTAGATCTCGAAGACTCCCTAGAATACGGGCAATCTTACCAATCTGTTTTTCAGAGGCTGCTTTGGGCAAGACTACGGCAGGGGTAAAACTAGTGACGGCGGTACGCAAGCGCCGCATTCCGATACGCATTTGGTGCAGCTGTTCGGGATCTCGATCTTCGAGAACGGCGGCTTCGTGACTAAGCATTTTCTGGAAGTGTTTCTGAATTCCCAGATAACTCCATTCTCCAATGGTTTTGGTTTGGGGTAATACTAGTTTGTTCATCGTCCCAGATACGTTTAACCCGGTAATTCGTGGGCTTCGCCGGAATCCGTGTATAGCACGTCAGTAATTGACGAGGAGGTATCTCTCAAAGCTTTCAGGAAAATCCCAAAAGCGCCATTGTGGTCTCGATCAAGTGTGTGTCCGCATTCAGGGCACAAAAACTTCTTAGATCCGCCTAACTTACGGTGAACATGGCCACACCTTGTACAAGTCTTGGAAGTGTACTCTTCAGATACGTCTACTACAAAACAACCTCTTTTAGTTGCCTGATGCTTCAACGTCATCTTGAATCGGTAATGTGCCCAATTCATCATTGCCCTAACTGTTTTACTTCTGATTTTCCTTTTAGCCTTACCGACCATTTGTGATGTTTCAAACTTTGGTAAGTAAATAACTTGATATTCAGAAGTTAGATAGCAAGAAATTTTCTTGTGGGCTTCATCAATTAGGTTACGAATTTTTACCCTAATCCTTTGAGCAGCCTTCCTTAACTTAAACCTCTTTCTCTTGTTAGGGCGTCCCTTGGCCAAGGCTGCCTGACAAATTAATCGATCTAAATGAGAACACAGGCGATAAACCCTTCCAATGTCCCCAGTCCCTAAGTCTATAAATCTCTGGCCATCAAATCCAGTTAAAAAGCTCCTCACGCCTGGGTCTAAGGCGATTGCTTTTTGAGGGATAGGGAAATTATCTTGGTCTGAT
Source organism: Moorena sp. SIO3B2 (assembly GCF_010692525.1). Lineage (NCBI taxonomy): Bacteria > Bacillati > Cyanobacteriota > Cyanophyceae > Coleofasciculales > Coleofasciculaceae > Moorena > Moorena sp. SIO3B2. Next base: position 30,902 of record NZ_JAAHHE010000030.1, on the reverse strand, counting down.
TCAACGGCAAAGCTAATAAACCACCGACCTCGATCAATGCTAAGTATCGGCTCGTGAGTCATTTTCTCAGGGAGTGGTTCACTGCTAGTGAACGTTAATCCTTTGGTCTGTCTAGGATAAAAGACACCTTTGGAGAAATTAGACTTTTGGAATCGAATAGATTGGACTGGATCGCAGTACCGCCTAAACTTAGTATGACCACCAGATTTAATAGCAGCTTTGTACGCTTCAAAAGCTTGAAACACTGCTAATTGTCTAGGGTTGTAGGGAGTTTGATTTACCCATTCAGGAACATCTAACATCACCTTTTTCCTGAGGTCATACTTCCCAATTTTTGTAGTTTTGAGGATGGCGACCGCTTTATTGTAACACCATCTAGCTGCGTTAATCCAAGTTCTCCATTTAAGCTTCAGTTCAGTTCCCGGGTAAACTCGGATCTTCTTTGATAGCAGTTTTGTACTTCCTGAGACCGTAGAGTCGGCAACTGAAGACATGGACAATGGCGAGGATATTCTCCACCATCTCTCCCTCATAAGATAGGTCTGACTGGTTGAGAACCAAGATCTTGCCACCGTTTTGCGTAACATACCATTCGATAAGTTCAAATCCGAATCTTGGCCTACGGTCTTTGTGTGGGAGCACAACCAGGTTGATATCTCTTGACATGACCCGTCCCAATAAGGTTTTAAGACCTTTTCGCTTGTAGTTGAGTTCTCAGCCGATGTCAAAGATGATTTCTGCTTCCGGGAATTGCCCTTGGCAGAACGCCGCTTGCCTTTCGAGGTCGTCTTTTTGTTTTTTGCTTGAAACCCTGGCGTAGATGACGACTGGCTTGTTTGGGACTTGTCCAAGAACGGAGTCAACATCGTACCTCTGTTGATTACTTGGGGTTCTAATGGTTTTGATTTTTCCTGCTTGATCCCAGTATCGGAGTGTTCGCTGTGATACTCCAAGGATTTCGCAAGCCTTTCGGGGTGGAACATAACGCATCAGCGGTTAGTAATAATTGGCTTTCTATATACTGGTACCAGAGTCTGCCGATGAATTCCAGACACTGCCGGAAAAATAATCATCTATTAGCTACAGTCTGAGGTCTAGCAAGCCAGACTCTTGAGATTGAGGTTGAGTGGACTCAGGATAGTTAGAGTCCAAAGCTTAACCTCAAGTTAACCAAAATCCCACTTTGATTAACTTGAGGTTAAGGATAAAAATAATGCTATATATTTTTACTTAGTCAGAGAATATTGTCAAGTTATGATCAGACTTTCCATAGAGGTTTGCAGCTCATGAGTCAGGTCAACTATAGCTTATCTAGCACCATGACGACTGGCTCGATAGGCTGGGTAAAACTCAGAGACCGATATTGGTTTACCAACTCTCATCTGTACCCTTTGCTTACCTAATCGAGGACGATCAAAGGGGTTGCCACCCTTGAGGCGAGTCACCAGATCCCATAGCAGTAAGGTTGTCTCAACAAACCGCTCGACGGTGGGTTTTTCCAGCACATATTGACCTGGTGAGATAAATTTTAGGGGCGGTTGGGCATAACTCATCGGTGTCTGGTCGATAGTGTCTGTTGGATGATACTTGCAGCACTAACTGATTAATCGAAGGTTTGATTGATTGTGATCAGATGTAGTGATCTAAGGATGGATAGTTCCATCAGGCATAATTGTTTCCCTTAGATTAGCTTGGCTTAGTTCAGCTTCAATGATAGTAGCCCCAGTTAAGTTAGCTTTACTGAGGTTAGCGCCCCTCAGCTTAGCTGTAGTGAGGTTAGACCCGCTTAAATTAGCTTTGGTAAGGTTCGCCCATCTAATGTCAACCCCGTAAAGGTCTGCCTCTGCTAGGTTAGCTCCAAACAGATAGCTTCCACTCAGGTGAGCTTCTGCTAGGTTAGCCCCTGGACACTCAGCTTTGTATAGGTAAGCCCCAAGCAGTTCAGCTTGATGAAGATTAGCATTGCTCAGATTAGCATGGCAGAGATTGGCAGCCATAAGGTTAGCCTCAACCAGGTTAGTCCGTCTTAGCTTTGCCCCACTTAAATCTGCTTCTGAGAGATTAGCTTTGAGCAAGCTAGTGCCAATTAGGTTAGCATTACTCAAATCAGCTTCCATCAGGTTAGCTAGGGTCAAGTCAGCCCCAATTAAATTGGCACCATTTAGGTCAGCCCTGATCAGGTTAGCTGCTATAAGTTTAGTCCCAATTAGCTCTGCCGAGATCAGTTTAGCTTTGATTAGTTCAGCATCTTGGAGGTTGGCATTACTGAGGTTAGCTTGACTGAGGTTAGCGCTAATCAGTTTAATATTGCCTAGATTTGCCTTTTTTAGGTTAGCTTTTGCTAAGTTTACCCTTTCAAAGTTAGCCCCATTGAGGTTAACTTCGCTAAGGTCTGGTTCTAGATCTAGATTTGTCTTTCTCCATTCTGTCCATCTCAATGGATCTTGTTTGAGTAGAGCAAGATGTTCTAGATTGGCCATTGAGGTTCTCCTTCACATTATGTAGCGGTGCCAACAAAGACTTTAACCCAATGGCACTACATTAAGGGATCAGGTCAGGAAGAATTCCTTTCTATTCCTTGCGCTTGGCAGCAGGATGTTCACGACCACTCACGCTTTCAATAGCAGTCAGCGCTGCTTGAGACGCTGCTAATATATCCCGTTCTTCTCCGCCTAGGTAGAGGCGTCCAAAGCTGCCCACTGCACTAATTTGTAAGATGTTAATTAAGGCGGATTTCTCTGCTTCATTGGCAGCTAGGGCAGCATAGGCAGCTGGCTCAACTTCTAATACATATAGGGTTTGCCCTGCTAGCAACATTTGACCGCGCCGTGTGCGATTAATTAACTGGGTCTGGTGGGCATCAATATTACGGATAATTTGGCTAGAAATGACCCGAGGTTTGAGCCGATCCTGTTCACGGACGCCCAGTGCGTCTAAAATTGCTTTGCCAGCTGTACGGGTTTCCCCTTGTTTATTAGCATGCACCTCTAGAAGTCCGTAAAGCCGTTCGACCACCAGCACTCCTGGACGCACGGCAGTGGATTTGAGGGCAATATCGGTAATCCGGTTAATTTCAATACCTGGTGAGATTTCAATCCAAAGGGAGGTATCTCCTGGTAAGGGCAAAAATCCTAACGCTACTGTTCCCATGTAAGCGGCGTGCTGAGGCTGCAAGCTGTCTATGTATACGTAACTGCGTAGTTCAATACCCAAAGTTTATATCTGTTCCTTTTTTAGTGACTAGAAGTTGTCCAAAAGGCAATTCGCACTCACAGAAGCCTACCACACCTCTCGACCTTCTGGTTTACCCCAGTGAACCTCTTCACTGATTTCGACTTGATTGGCTAGTAATTCATCTAGGGTATATTCTTCAGGTTATTCTACCGGTCCCAAGACTAATTTTCCGTCTACAACCCTGGAGATTATATTCATCTTTAGTCCCTACTGCTAAGCAATGGCTTTGGGAATTATAATGGCTAAGGAGTTTCTCCACCTACTGATATCCGTTAGTGAAGCATCTCGGTTGGAGATTCGTAATGGTGTTGATTTTATGAATTTTAATTACAGATATACAGCCGCCATAAAACTATGGTAAATTCAGGGGTATTAGTTTCTTTTTAATTCAATTGTCTGCTGCGTTTTTTTGCTATAAATCTGATAATTATTCCAGAAAAATATCCATCATGGCTTTTAATATGATTATTTGTTAATTAATTTAATTTTATTGCTAGTTTATTTTTTTTACCTATAAATTATCTATCGTAATTATCTGGATATTTTATTTATATCTAAGTTTTTTTTGATAGCATAAAAACTCTTATAATAAAGAGTATTGTTTGATCATAACAATGATCAAAATAGCGTCAAAAACTCTTGTTTATCTTTTATTAATTTTTATTTAAACAGTATGATTTTATTTATAGACAGCAATAAGTATTATCACTATCACTTAAATCTAGTCTTGTTTGGTTGAGCTATGAATTGAAAAACGTCTCCAATATTACATTTTTAAGAGTCCGTTGGTTATCGATAATAATCTGGTTGATAGGGGATTGGTTAATGCTTTGGTTGCTCTTACTGATATCTAGTTTATTTAAAGCTCCGATGGTAACCTGTTCACTAATCAAAGCAAGAAAACGTAAGGTGTTGCGTCAGTCTTAGAATGAATAGGAGTAGAGTGGGCATCCTGCCCGCCCGAAAATATTGATAACAGGCAAGATGCCTGTTCCACAAAACTATTCACATCATTCCATTATTAAGCAACGCCAAACGTAAAGCTTCGCAAGCTAAAACGTCTATAACCAAGATTATGCTAATTGAAATTAAACTAGAAACTAGCCTATAATCACATACCTTCTCAGAGGTTGAAGAGTATGTCAATCCTGGCTGACATACTGTTGATGAAAGTTTTAAACTGATGAGATAATGGTAGTTTGGTCTAAAAAGGAAGTAAGTAATGCGACTGTCTCAGATGCTGTTGGTGACACTGCGGGAAGACCCAGTGGAAGCAGAAATCCCTAGCCATAAACTTTTGCTCCGTGCGGGTTACATTCGACGTATTGGCAGTGGCATATACGCCTATTTACCTATGATGTGGCGTGTCCTCAAAAAAGTTTCTCAGATTGTGCGGGAGGAAATGGATGCCACAGGTGCTCAAGAGTGTCTACTGCCTCAGCTACAACCGTCTGAGCTGTGGAAAGAATCGGGTCGTTGGGACACCTACACCAAAGCTGAGGGCATTATGTTTGCTCTGATTGACCGACAAAAGCGGGAATTGGGGCTTGGACCAACCCATGAAGAGGTAATCACTACTGTTGCTAAGGACATGATTCGCTCCTATCGGCAATTACCTCTAAACCTGTATCAAATTCAAACTAAGTTCCGAGATGAAATTCGCCCCCGATTTGGGCTGATGCGGGGACGGGAATTCATTATGAAGGATGCGTACTCCTTCCATACCGATCACGAAAGCCTGAAAAAGACTTATCAGGCGATGGATCAAGCCTATAGAAATATGTTTAGCCGCAGTGGTTTGGAGTTTAGAGCGGTTGAGGCTGACTCTGGGGCGATTGGGGGTTCGGGTTCTCAAGAATTTATGGTTCTGGCTGATGCTGGGGAAGACGAGATTCTCTACACAGAGGATGGCAAGTATTCTGCCAATGTGGAAAAAGCGGTTTCCTTACCACCAGACCTAGAGCCCTCACCCTATAACACTTATGAAAAACTAGAAACTCCAAACACCTCAACTATTGACACCCTCTGTCAATTCCTGAAGTGCTCTGCCACTAGTGTGGTAAAAAATGTCCTTTACCAAATTGTCTATGACAACGGGATGACGGTGTTGGTTTTAGTGAGCATTCGGGGGGATCAAGATGTAAATGAGGTGAAGTTACAGAATGAATTGGTGAAATTGGCAGACCAATACGATGCCACAACGGTTTTAGCCCTGACGGTACCAGAGGTGGCTACCCAGGAAAAATGGGCATCGAAACCTCTACCTTTGGGCTACATGGCACCTGATTTGGCAGATGATTATATCAAGTCAGCTAAAGATATTGCGCCTCAGTTTTTGCGGTTGGTAGATCAAACAGCAGTGGAACTGAAAAACTTTACTACTGGTTCTAATGAGTCAGGCTATCACGTAGTTGGTGCCAATTGGGGTGAGCAATTCCAGTTACCGAAGCTAGTGGTGGATGTCCGTAAGGCGAGTCCAGGCGATCGCGCCATCCATGACCCGAATCAAACCCTAAAAAGCGCTCGCGGAATAGAAGTTGGCCATATTTTCCAGTTGGGGACGAAATACTCATCGGCGATGGGGGCTACCTACACCAGTGAGCAAGGGGAAGAAATTCCGTTATGTATGGGCTGTTATGGGGTGGGAGTGTCTCGGTTAGCTCAAGCAGCTGTAGAGCAATCCTATGACAAGGATGGGATTATCTGGCCAGTTGCGATCGCACCCTACCATGTGATTATCACGATCCCGAATGTGGGAGATACCCAGCAGATGGCAGCAGCAGAAAAACTTTACACTCAACTCAATGAAGCAGGTATCGAAACCCTGCTTGATGACCGCAACGAACGAGCTGGGGTCAAGTTCAAAGATGCTGATTTAATTGGGATTCCCTACCGGATTGTCACTGGGCGATCGCTTAAAGATGGCAAAGTGGAAGTGGTGGAACGGGCTACCCACAAATCGACAGAACTCTCCCTTGAGGAAGTGCTACCCACCCTGAAGCAGTGGATTGATACAGCTCTAAGGACGGTTTAGGATTGAGGGTTGCAGGTTGAACGCGATTGCGTGGCCTTTTGGCCAAGGTTGTTCGCCCAAGGCGATTTGATCTAGGGTAGGTTGAAGGATACAAGGAAGGATACAAGGATAACCATTGGGTGAATATGACGAATGACTAATCAGTGTTAAACCCATTCTATGGGTAGGGAAACAGTAAACTTCGCTCCCTTACCCAATTCACTGTCCACAGTTATCTGACCCGCCATCAGATCACAGAGCTTTTTCGCGATCGCTAAACCCAACCCAGCCCCACTATACTTGCGGGTGTCCGACTCATCTACCTGAGTGAAGGGTCAGTCAGTTGGAGTTGAGTACTGTCAGTTCGAGCATGCTGCATCATGCTTTGAATGATGCCCTCGGCTCTTTGACCATGAAGTTTGATAGCGAGAGAATTGTCTCGCAGTTCTGTCAAGGTGTCTTTGATATAGCTAGCTGTTGTTGTTTTTATATGCTCTAATTGTATTTTAAATTCTTCGATGAGTTCCTCAGCTAACTCCATCGAACCTTCGGCATAATTGTTGACAAAGTTGAGAGGATTCCTCAGTTCATGGGCAACCCCTGCAGTTAAGGTACCGAGGTATGCTAGTTTCTCTGTGGCAATAATTTGCTCTTGGGCTTCCTTAAGCTGTTGGAAAGTCTTACTTAACCTGGTTTCCGCCGCCGCACGTTCCGCAACTTCTTGTTTCAAACGGGCATTTTGTTCATCAAGGGTTATAGTCAAATGTCTTAGTTGTAGATGTATCCTTACTCTAGCTAATACCTCGTCTTGTTGAAACGGTTTGGTGATGTAATCGACGGCTCCGATGGAAAGACCTTTGACCTGATCAACTGTGTCAGTCAGTGCGGTCATGAAAATTACGGGGATGTCTCGATTTGAAGGGTTTGCTTTTAGTCTTTTGCAAGTCTCAAATCCGTCAATTCCTGGCATCATTACGTCCAATAGAATTAGATCGGGTTGATTATAGTTAACTTGTTCAATCGCGCTTTCACCATCTGTTTCCACAGCAACCGTAAAGCCAGCATTGTGCAAAGCCTGGGATATGACTGATAAATTGGTGGGTGTATCATCTACAACTAAGATGAGATTTTTGTCTTGATCGTATGTCACTGGTTCAGGGTCATATCAACACAAATCGATTTACTCATAAATTGTAAAATATCTATAATTTATCATCCCTTAACCATGTCTAAGTCTAAATTTATTTATTAAAATAAAACAAATAGTTTTGAGTTATAATCCTAGAAAATTTATTTATTATGAATTTATTTTTATCAATTATTTCACTTATTAGAGTTAGCAAAATCTAAGCCGGATCAAAAAATGGATAGCCTGATTAATCTGTGCTGCTGCATACTTGAAGCTATTACTGAAAAAGGTGCTTGTTTAGGATTATATAAACTTACCTTGAACTTACCCTCAGGGAAAATACTGACAGGAGGTGGGATTTATGGCAGTTATTGTCAAAAATTGAGAAACGAGCCAGGAGTATATTGGGCTCGGAACAGGATTTGGAGCTTACAAATCATCACGCCCAAGTCATTTCTGGTAGTAACTTTAGACATCAGCTAGTTTGTTGCCTACTTTTGCTTAAGTTCTGATATAGCACTACGCATTCAGATGTAAGACAATTCCTAAACTCCGAAACGTAAGTAATCGCTTACTTCTGACTTCTTACTTCTTACTTCTGACTTGCACGTAGCGCTATAATTTCTGTTTTATCCATGATAAAAACCTCTCCTTGTCTGCTTTTCCATCAGCCTTAACTATGGGTGTTCAACCAGATTTGTTCTGATCGGCTATTGATCTGATCGGCTATTTACCAAAGCCAGAATTTCTTGCCACTCCTGATTTGATAAAGGCTTCTCTACCAACTCCACACCAAAACAATCGGCAGCAGCATGAGTTAGGGCATCCACCACAATGTTTATTAAGGCATCTCCCCGTTGAGCCATGGGTAGATCAAAGGGAGGGGGCGCTTCCCCAAACACTTGAGTATACAGTCCAGCATCTGGTTCTAAGGGAATTGAGCCATGCTGCAAAATCACATTACCACGGCGCAATTGAGCACTACCAATCAGTTTAGAACCATCTGCCAACACTAAATCGGCACCAGTAGCAGTCCCGAAACAGTTGGGATTGTGAATATACCCCCGTCCGGCTGAACCATAGTGCAACTCTACACCAAGCGAGCGCCACCCCTGAATCAAAAACTCACAAATTTGGTGATAGGCATCAAGACGTTTACCAGTCAACCCGGAATTAACCACCATATAGGTCAAATCTCCCTGATGTAGCACAGCTCTACCACCAGTGGGACGCCTTACCAGCTCTACTGGTTGTGATGCCCAAGTGAGTTGTTCCCAGAACTCAGGCCAACGGCGTTGATGGTAGCCAACAGAGATGGTTGGTGATGCCCAGGTATAAAATCGCAATACTGGGGGATGTTTTCCCCGTTGGTGCTGGGCTAGTAGCCACTGGTCAATGGCCATCTGAAGCCGCCCTGATGCCTGTAGTAAGGGAATTAAACGCCAGGATGAACTCTGAAGTGGTAAGTCTGAACTATCAGAAGTCTCAAGTGGTAAGTCTGAAGTATTAAACAATGCCATTGTTGGCTGATTTGTTCGCTAACTGGTATGTTTTAATCTTTATCCTTCACCTGTGTGGTAATATCAACTGGAATCAGAAGATTTTAGGCCGCACCAAACTCAGCTTGTAATAAGTCATCATTGTCATCGGCTATAGTGGCTACCACGGTAATGGCGCGAGAAATTTCTCCTGGGGACAATTCAGCAACAGTTCGCGTGGATAACACGACAACTTGATCCTCAACAATAGCAAAGCGGGATTCAAAGGTGTCATACCAGTTCATTTCCAGGAGCTTGCGCATCAATTTTGCCTCGTCCTTGGCAGGTAGATGCATCACAGAAGACCAAGCTGTGAAGGTGTCATCATCTGTGGAACCAGTGAGCTGAACGAATACTTCCACGCTACCGTACTGAAACTTCCACAAGTAGCCTTCTTCACTGTGGCTTACCATAGCGCTATTGTTTTGTTCCAGGCTGGAGATGACCGTTTCAATGTTTTCGACATAGTTAACGGCAGTCATAGTCTGGTTGAACTCACTGGCAACGATTTCTGCCATTGACAAGTCTTGACTAGATAGAGTGTCAGGATTCGGCTGTGGGTTTGTCATAATCTATTTCTCTGTGCTGGTCTTGGGGTTTGCCTAAGACCCAGTATCACCTGTAGCTATGCTTCTTGACACGTTGAGTGATTTTCTTAAATCAAGGGTCGAGACATGCAATTAGGTGAGACAGGCAAAAAGGAAAGGGTCAAGGGGAAAAAATGATTTTGCCTTAACCTTTTTCCTTGAACCCTTGTCTTAGATTTTACCTTTGAGATACCGAAACACTAACAAATGCCCTTGAACAGCTTCTGACTTCTTGACCAATTTTCTAGGAGACAGCTTTTTGCTGATGTTTAGATACCTGATTCAGACCGTTCAAAAACATTGGCACAAATTTTTCGATAAACCCTTGTGGATCTTGCTGCCAAGCCTTTTGTGCTACCTGAATCCTGGTCATTTGCAGTTCAGGGGCTAGCAAGGTTTGGGGTAAGCGCTCGATCAGGTACTGAGGACGTTCCCACACTGGCAAAGTATTGGCAACCTCTAGCAAGTTATTGAGTCGGCGCAGTTCAGCACCTGCCATCAGATCTATACCAGATTCATAAGCCGCCTGTTCTATCGCTACATACTGGCGCTTTGCCTGTTCGACCTTCTGTCGATGTTCTGGGCTTTTCTTGGCAATTTGTGCCAACCACCGATTCCCCCAACGCACATGACCAACTTCCTCTGGGAAAATCTGTTCAATGGTTTTAAGAATCTTAATATTTTCTTCCGTTTTCGGTGCCTCTTTCAATGCTTTGATGTGAGCTGAGAAGTACTCACATCCCCGTTTTTCGGTGACATTAATCGCTGCCAAACCACCGATCAGTCCATCGTTCAGCTTTCCTGGTTGTTTATAGCTTTCCTGGTCGATCAGTCGATCAAATTCCTTGATGTAGGACACTCCAGGGGGCTTACCAATATCTGCCCCCAGTTTCATGAGTAGGTCAGTCAGCCACATGGCATGACGAGCTTCGTCAGCAATGTGATGAGATAGGTCACGCACCAGTTCTTTTGGCTGACCATCCAGCTTTTCTACCAAATCCGTGAGATCCAGGCAACTGTGTTGTTCGTTGTAGCGATAGCGGTTGAGCATGACCAGGTGAAGTTTGCGATCGCGTACCACATGTGGCAGGATTTCACGGGCACCCATGCCATTGTTTGATTTGTGAGGATATGCAACTGTCATAGATTTTCTTAGCTAAACCCGCACCAAACCCACGTCTGACCCGATAGGGGAACGGTCGTTGAATTGGGGACAGGAATTATTTATGACCAAGTCTACTGTAGACTATAATAGCGTTTAGATCTCGGTTGTTAACATACTCCCAAAGGCCAAGAGGCATGCATGTAAGAGGCAAAAGGCAAAAGGGGCAAGAGCTCCGGAGTTTTATTCGACAATAAAAAAAGACAATACAGGTTTACATCTCAAATACAAACGCGCTTATCATGAAAAAAATTACTGGACCTCGTAGCAGCAAAAAACATGATTCAGTAATAAAATCAATCTAAAATCAGTGTGGCTCGAAGTGTTCCTCAATGGACACTGACCCTACGGTTTCAGCTGTCCGAGGAATTGCCGTCAAACAAACAATTGAGCGATAGTAAATCCGCTGTTCAGGAGCCATATTCGTATCCATCAGCAAAGTGAATAGTTTTCAAATATTTTGGATGAACGTCAAACCTTTTGCCGACTGTGGTTAGTTTGAAACTTGGTCTAAATCGAATCGCCACTCGACCGGTGTAGATTCCTAGGTACTTCCCAGTTAAAACATTAGCTTTCACTAAATCCCCTGTCTGGAAACCCATAAAGAACTTTTGGGATGGAGCATGACGGATTGGGAAGCCGTAGCGGTCAGTCCCGCAACGCTGACGAGTTCCATGACCTTTTGCCTTGATTAATAGTGGCTTAACTCCCTTTAAAAGTAGCTTTTCCGGTGTAGAGGCACCTACGCAAGCCGCATCAGTCCAGTGGTGTTTCTCGATGCCTCTGGTCTTACGGTTAAACTTGGTTGTACCCCCTGTACCTGTTTCTAATAGCAAACTGAACGATTGCAGCCTTCTGAACAGTTCCCATCGGGTAGCGTTAACGGCTGCCGCATCTTTCAATGGTGCTAATGCTTGTGCCAAAATTCGTTTGAGAACTAATGGTTTTTTTTTCAGGAACTCTTCAACAGGTTGGTTTCCTTTGGCTTGATTACAATAATGACAAGCCAATGTTAAGTTGCTCACACGGTTACTACCTCCCCTTGATTTGGCGATGATATGTTCAATCTCTAAGGGGACATTTTCAACGCCGCAATAAGTGCATTTTCTACCCCATTTGGTCAATAGATACTCTTTTACTTCAAAGCCAAAGAGCTCTCCGTGTTGATACTCAACACCGCTAATCTCAGGATTTTGTAATTCCTGAGTATCGAACCTAACCAGCTCAGTAGAGATGGCTGTAATAGGACAAACTTTGAGCATCCGTCTGACCCATGTTTCAATGTTGGCAATCCGACTCTCAAGAGAGGGAGGTAACCATCCTTGTTTACGGGTTCGATTCAGAAATCGAGGTTTACGGTAACGGGTTTTACGGTTACGGCGTGCCCTTCTTAATGCCCTACGAGATTCAAGGGCGTCTTTAATTTGTTGCCCTCTGTGAGAGATTTCTAACGCTCCTACAACACGTCCTGTCTCCTCTTGAACTACGGCAATTCCAGTTACTTTGCTTCCAGGGTCAATCTTAATCCTATGAGGATGAACTATCGATTCTTCCGCCGTTCTCTCCTGTAGCACGATCGTGAATGGATAGCGCTTGTAGACTTTCGCTCGTCCTTTTGTGAGTAGTTCTCTCGCCCGTGCTGGATGGCAAGGGTCAAGAGGCAAAATGTTTTTGTCTACTACGAAAACTCGCATTACTTTGAACGCTCAACATAAGTTGGTAAGGTTTGCCTCGACGTGTTAAGACTCGGTACTTTCTGAGTAACACTGGCTTTCCCGAATGACCTGTTTAATTACCCAGTTGTAGTGCTTGAAACTGGCACGCATTTCAAGGTACGAATTTTAACGCTTAGTCTTAACGGCTGCGCGAGGCGAGGATTTCTTGCCTCGCGCCGTCTGGTCAACAGGCTTTATTCAAGCCCACACTGTACCTTGAGGGTCAGTGTGCGGTAGTTGACCCTAGAGGATGGCTAATGGTCTTAGTTCACCATTGACAAAGTATTAGACATCGTAGTATAGTGCGAACTCATAGGGATGAGGCCGCAACCGCATGGGGTTGACTTCGTTGTCTAGTTTGAATTCAATCCAGTTGGTAATGAAGTCTTCGGTAAATACTCCTGATTCAGTCAAGAAGGTATGATCCTTTTCTAAGGCTGCCAGAGCATCCTCTAGAGAACCGGGGGTGGATGGAATTTTGCTCAATTCCTCTGGAGAGAGGTCGTAAATATCCACATCTAGAGAGTCACCTGGTTCAATCTCGTTCTTGATGCCATCAATACCAGCACAGAGCATGGCAGCGAAGGCGAGATAGGGGTTACAGGTGGCATCAGGGCAACGGAACTCTAACCGCTTGGCCTTAGGATTGGGGCCAGACAGAGGAATGCGGATGGAAGCTGAACGGTTGCCTTGGGAGTAAGCTAAGTTGACTGGGGCTTCAAACCCAGGAACCAGACGCTTGTAGGAGTTCGTGCTGGGGTTGGTAAGTGCTAACAGAGCCGGGGCGTGCTTGAGTAAACCACCGATGTAATGGAGCGCCATGGTACTTAGGTTGGCGTAACCATCACCCCAGAACAAGGGTTCCCCATCCTTCCAGATAGATTGGTGGGTATGCATTCCCGAACCATTGTCATTAAAGATTGGTTTGGGCATGAAGGTGACAGTTCTGCCATACTTTTTGGCAACATTTTTGATGACATACTTATAAGTCATCAGATCGTCAGCAGCCTTAATTAGGGTGCCAAAGCGGAAACCCAACTCGTTCTGTCCACCTGTAGCTACCTCGTGGTGGTGCTTTTCAATGGGTACGCCGCACTCTGCCATGGTTAGCAGCATTTCGGTACGCATGTCTTGCAGGGTGTCTGTGGGGGAGACAGGGAAATAACCTTCTTTATAGCGAGGCTTATATCCGAGGTTACCACCTGCTTCTTCTCGACCAGAATTCCAACGACCTTCAACGCTGTCTACATAGTAGTAGCACTGGCTCTCGGTTTGGTCAAAGCGAACATCATCAAACACAAAGAATTCAGCTTCTGGACCAAAGAAGGCGGTATCCCCAATGCCAGTGCTGATCAGATAGTCAAGGGCTTTCTGAGCAATGCTGCGTGGATCGCGGCTGTACCATTCCCCAGTACGCGGTTCCTTAATGCTGCAAATCATGCTCAGGGTTGGTTCTTTCATGAATGGGTCGATCCAAGCCGTTGTGGCATCAGGAACCATTGCCATGTCAGATTCGTTGATTGCTTTCCAACCCCGAATACTTGAACCATCGAAGGGAACTCCATCGACAAAGGAATCCTCTTCTATTTGGTCTTGGTAAAACGAGCAGTGCTGCCAGATCCCTGGCATATCAATGAATTTAAGGTCGATGATTTTTATGTTTTGGTCTTGAATCATTTTCAAGACTTCTTGTGGGGTTTCAGGCATGAATGACTCCTTTGATCAGCTTTACGTTTGTTTACAAAGAAACAATCTTAGAAAATTACTTGAGTTAGTGAATCTACCAAAATTGGCGACACTTAAGCTTTCCCAAACCGAGGACGGGCTAGGTAAGCATCCGAGTCAGTTATTCCTGGGGAGATACTTTTTTTTGAGTGGTGCAAGCAGCACGATTTTCTTAAAAGCATCTTGATGGGCTTTTCCCTTGAACAGTGAAAAGTTGTAGTTCCCTGATTCCTGACTCATCCTAGGGATAGAAAGTAGGACATTATGTATCTAACAATACAGAATGTCCTAAGATGATCGGATCTCATATGAATAAAAAATTAAATTTTCGAGTTCTAGACTAAGTCAGGTTCGCACAAAGGCTCGCACAAAGGCTCAACAGAAGGTCTTTGTCTGGTCACCATGGCACAGAGGCGAAGACTAGGCTCTGGTTAGTGGCAGGTTTTGCCTAAATCCCTCTATATGGCCTCTATATGGGCAATGGGGTTAGTGGGAGCATTTGGTCGGTCGGTTCTAGTTTCCCTGTTTCCCCCCTCTGGAAGTGTCTTGCTCAACTATAAGGTCACATCTATGGTGGGCAACGCCCAATTCTCAAGAAGCATTAAGGATGAAAGCAACAAGCAACAGGGTACAATCTAGTGATGAAAGATATGTATACGCTTAGCTCCAGCCAATTATAGCGTCTGGAATTGAGCACACATTCAACTTGCTGTTTAACTCCTGTGGAGTGCATAGTGTAGCGCTCTGTACCTGTTGAGTGCTCGCCCTATATCTAGGGAAGAGGTCAATAGTAAATCAAAAATATCAAGATTGTTGTTGGGAGAATAATTTAATGAGGGATCTAGTCACAAACTTGATTAGGAATTATGATAGCTCAGGTCGCTACCTAGATCGGGATGCCATCGATTCACTTAAGTCTTACTTTGAAACTGGCACCGCTCGGGTGGCTGTAGCTACTTTAATCAATGGCAATGCTGCTTCTATTGTCAAGCAAGCATCAGCACAACTGTATGAGGAAGTTCCTGAACTGTTGCGTCCAGGTGGCAATTCTTATACAACTCGTCGTTATGCTGCTTGTTTACGAGATCTGGATTATTACCTGCGCTATGCTAGTTATGCCCTAGTTGCTGGTGATACCAATGTCCTGGATGAGCGGGTTCTACAAGGGTTGCGGGAAACCTATAACTCCCTAGGTGTGCCAATCGCTCCAACCGTGCGTGGGATTGAGATTATGAAAGATATGGTCAAAGCAATGGCAACAGAAGCTGGTATTGGGAATATCGGATTTGTTGATCAGCCCTTTGACCACATGAATCGTGAGTTTAGCGAAACAGATCTTTAAGACATTGATGGTTGGTTGACAGTTGACGGTTGTACGGGTGACTGGAATGGTTGCCCGTACTATAGCGCTGCGCGCAGGGAATCGGGAATCGGGAATCGGGAATCGGGAATCGGGAATCGGGAATCGGGTAATTGCTGATTATATTGCTAATTTTGTCAAGGTCTATTACTTGAACGCTGCTCCAGTAAGGGACGAAACTAGCAAACCTTCCAGAGCCGACCGCCACAAATGATTGAATTGCTGATTGAAATGCGATTGGCCGTAGGCCACGCTACGCGATCGCTTAATAGCAGGCTTGCTGGTTTGTAGCACTCAGGACGGATAACTTGCTTCTAAAATAGTACATAAATACTAAATCACGTCCAGTATGTGTGGTAGATTCACCCTGACAACTATAGGGGTAAGCCTAGCGCGAGCTTTTGATTTAGATGATGTGCCAACCCAGGAGGCTAGTTACAATATTGCCCCTACTCAGCTGGTGGCAACAGTATTAAACCCCTCAACTGAGACTGAGCGACAATGGCAATTGTTACGTTGGGGTTTGATTCCTAGTTGGGCAAAGGATCTAAAAATTGGTGCAAAGCTGATTAATGCTAGAGCAGAAACGGTAGCAGAAAAGCCAGCATTTCGCAGTGCATTCCGTCGTCGGCTTTGCTTGGTTGTAGCGGATGGTTTTTATGAGTGGCGAAGACAGGATGGCAAGAAGCAACCGTTGTATTTCCATATGAAAGATAAGCGTCCGTTTGCTTTTGCAGGACTTTGGGAACTTTGGAAAAATCCAACGGGTGAGATAATTGCTTCTTGTACAATTATAACCACAGTAGCTAATGACATTATCAGTCCGCTCCATGATCGAATGCCAGTCATATTAGAACCTAGGGATTATGATTTATGGCTGCATCATCAGGTAAGTCAACGGGAGCTATTGCAGCCACTACTGATTCCCTATGATGCCCAGAAGATGAGTGTTTATCCCGTTAGCACTACTGTGAATAATGTCAGAAATAATAGTCCTGAGTGTATCATCCCTGTGGAACTTGATAATAATTAAAATAGTCCCTACAATTCTACATTTTAAATCACCATGACTGCTTTTACAGTAAGTTTCAAATCTATTATTGAACTGACTGATGACCAATTTTATAAGTTATGTCGAAATAACCCGGAAATAAAATTTGAGCGCAATGCCAAGGGAGAAGTGATTATCATGTCACCTACTGGTGGAGAAACTGGTAACCATAATGCTGAAATCATCATCGATTTAGGTATTTGGAATCGAAAAGCTAAATTAGGGGTTTGTTTTGACTCTTCGACGTGCTTTAAACTCCCTAATGGTGCTGACCGTTCTCCGGATGTAGCGTGGATTAAACAACAACGCTGGGATGCACTTAAACCAGAGCAACGCCAGAAGTTTCCACCGATTTGCCCGGATTTTGTGCTAGAATTAATGTCTCCAACTGATCGGTTAACGGTGACTCAAGCCAAGATGGAGGAATATCTAAAAAATGGGGTAAGTCTGGGCTGGTTAATTAATCCTCAAGCACGGCAAGTGGAAATTTATCGACCAGGTCAAGTTGTGGAGGTGTTGGAGTCTCCTAAAACTTTATCAGGGGAGGAGGTTTTGCCTGGGTTTGTCCTGGATTTACACTATCTTTGGTAAATATAAAATTTTACTTTCGTCACTCATCACCTGCCGCTGGAATAATAATTTTTTAAACATTCAACACTAGTTTTCTAGAGGTCTGCTATGGGTCGTGCGTCAAAACTAAAACAACAACGTCGCCAAGAATCTCACGACGGTACTAACAGCACTTCATCCCGACCTAGGTACGTATTATTTGAATCCAATAGCTCTAATTACCTAGCTTCATTAGAGTTATTAGGTGGGATGGAACGGTTAAATTGGTGTCCTCATGCAGGGGGAGCACTCAAATTTGATTCCTTCAGTCAAGCCCAAGCCAAAGCTAAGCGGATTGCTAAGCAAAGAGGATACAGCCTAGAAGTGGTTGAGCTTAATTTTGAACATGTTAATACTGACCAAAAACCTTAGTTACAACCTCCACATTAGGCTCAACCTCTATCCAAAGGGTGGCACCACTATTCTTGGGAGATTCTGGTCTATAGACTAACCGGGATGGCCCGCTGATTTCTACATAATGACAGTTGATATCGCGATTACCCCGTTTAACTGTAATCACTGGGTCTGTTGTATGGTTTTGTTGATTCTTTTGAAGTACTTCCTCGTTGAGGTAGATGTGAGTCAGGGATTTGCTGGGCTGTTTTCTCCAGGAGCCTTGTGGTCCTCGGCTACCGGGAACTATCTTGGGCATACCGTTATATAGCGGAATCCGCCAAAAGCGACCAACTTTTTCGGCTCCTTGAATTCTGCCCTCTTTCAGGAGTTGGCGAACTCGTTGAGGACAAATACCTAGAAGATAGGCGGCTTGGGTGGTATCTATCATGATCGGGCAACTTACTCTAGCGCTATTAATTTATTCGGAAATATACCATACAATTACAGCAATTGCCAAGTTTTATAGGGAACAGGGAATCGGGAATCGGGAATCGGGAATCGGGAATCGGGAACAGGGAACAGCGGATCTGGGCACAGCGGATCTGGGCACAGGGAAGAGAGACTATTAAGTATTAAGTATTAAGGATTAAGTATTAAGGATTAGGAATTAAGCCAGAAGTCTTGAATCGATTAATAAACGTTTAGCAAAATGGCTGATTTATCTGCAGGAAGTACGATAAAAATCAGCAAAAATATCTTTAACTATACCAAATTATCGAAAACTATTTATTCCCTCTCCCCCCACACTCCGAACACTCCACCCTCTCCCGACACTCTTCCCTATTTCCTGCCCTCAGCCCCATGCTTCTCACAAGAATACCGTCGAAATCGATAACCAGGGACTTTAGATATAGATTGTTTATCCTTAATACAACCTTGGGCTTTTAACTCAACAGAGGCAGAAAAATTGACTACCCACAATTCTAAAGGTTTGGGCAGTTGAGCCACAGTTTTTTGCAGGGTTTCTGTAGCTACCCTTGGCTCGGTGTCTTTATGTGCCAAAAGAAACTGGGGTGAATTAATGGCAGTATCAACTACTTTGCGACGGTTCAATTCCCAAGCTAACCCCATCATTTCTCCTGTTTGTTCATGGCTTTTGTGAACTGTAGCAATCAGGACTGGCAGGGATTGAGACTGGAAATCACTAATCTCTAAGATTTTAGCGATCGCAAGATCTGGTCGATCGGCTTTTTGGTAACTCACATGGGATGCCACTATCACTCCACCTACCAATCCCATCAACAGGATTAGTGCTACCCATTGCTGATCTTTCCCTTGGGCAGCTCTCCAACAACTGGCAAAGCTTGCTGCTAGTAACATAATTACGATGGGGAAGTAGACAAACTGGTAACGAGCGGCTAAGGTCAAATCAATGCCAAGACCGTAAGTGATTAATAAGAATAATGCGATCGCTCCCAGGACGAAACCGCCCAAAACCTGAGTCATGACCTTAGTCTGGGAGTGTAACCTCTGAATTCTGATTCCTCGACGCAACAGTTGCCCTATCAAGAGCACTAATATTACTGTTACTAGTCCAGAGGCGACCATAATCGGTAGGGATTGCCCTTCTACTGGCAGCATCACTACCATAGTGATCAGCCAAGACAAGAGTCTAGCTACCGGTTCGAGCAAATTGCTGAGGGTTGTGTCTTGGTGAACCCACTCTGTCAAACGATTACTGGAGGGGCGTGGCAAAATTGGCAGCCAAACTAAGACTCCCATTAATGTCCCGAGGGCCACCGCGTAAATTCGCCACCAGTACTTCCAAGAAAATACTGAACCCCCTGACCCAATCCGCAACCCAAGCATTACCAGTCCTACAGCTGCGATCACCAGGACGAAAAAGTAATGGACAGCTATGCCCAAGCTATTGACAATAACCCAGATTAATGCTATGTAAATCGGGAAGGGCGTCTGCCGTTGAAGCGATCGCGTAGCGTACACCAAACAACTGACTGAAGCGATAACCAATAGAATCCCTAGAGTGTAGTGTCGAGCTTCTTGAGCCAGATAAATGCCATAGGGTGAAACAGCCATCAGTGCTGCTGCGAAGTGACCCACCAGGCAAGAACGAAACCCTAACCAACCTAACCCAAACATGGCTGGAATTGAAATCACTCCCAGTAGCACACTCAAGGATCGCGCTACCCACAGGGATACCAATTCCCCATGGCCTGGAAACAGCTTCAGCCACAGATGGGTTAGGACGAAGTACAGTGGTGGGTGATTACTCTCCGTGATTAGGTTATTAATAACGGAATTGATGCTAGCACTAGAGTTCGGTTTGAGGGGAGCTAACAGGGTATCTGACGTAATCACCTGATCCAGCGGTACGCTCCGAAAACTATTGCCCAGGCTAAACACTAGGGTGGCAAATTCATCTGACCAGGGGGGTTTTCCGGCCAGATAGGTAAACCGTAAACCTGCTGCGATCGCTATCCACACCAGCAGTAATAGAACTATGACCCAACTACTCCAGCTTTTGTCCACTTGGGATTTTGGGTTGTTAAGAATCATTAGTCATTAATTCTCTTTGTAGCTAGGAATCAAGGTAACGTTTTCCCAAACTACTTTATTATCGTTGATGCCACTGTTTAGTTACTTTAACTGAAATCGGTGCTGGGGCAGAGGAATAATACCGCGCAATTAGACCGCTATGAAATAATTAGATGAGCTAATCATTGCCATGATTTTTTAATACTGATGAAAGACAAGCTGAAACCAGACTGGGCGGGGGATGACTTACTCTCCCGGTTCGTTAATCTGTTGATCGACACCAAGCCGATCTACAAGGTGATGCAACACCAGGCCAGGCAGGTGTTAATTAAAACCGCAGAAAAAAATGGGATTGAGTGGCGGAAAAACTACCAGGAGTTAGAAAAATCAGGAGCGAAGACCTTACTATCGGATATTACTAACCCTAGCCTGGTCTACCCAGACTACTACAAAGTCCCTTTCCATGCTTATGACCAGGGAAACCTATGCTGGGAAGCTGCCTTTGAAGCTGCCAGTGCTACCCAGGCTATGGGGTTGAGGGTTTGGCCCAAAGAAAAACTTACTTGGCTTTCGGCACAAGAACGATTACGAAGTAGTTTTCATAAAGTACTAGGAGAGTACAGTCCCGAGATAGTCACAGATGTCCTAGACATTGGCTGCTCAGTAGGAATATCTACCTTAGCGCTACACCGCTACTACTCCAGGATTAAAAAGGGCAAAATCCGCACCGTTGGGTTAGACTTATCCCCTTATATGCTGGCTGTGGCCAAGACCATGGATGAGACAGCAGAAATATCAGAATGGATCCATGCCAAAGGAGAGGACACCGGTTTACCGGACAATTCCTTTGATGTGGTCACCTTACAGTTGGTGCTTCATGAACTACCGCACCAAGCAACAGAGGAAATTTTTTCCGAAGCGCTGCGGATTCTACGACCTGGTGGCTGCCTTGGTGTTTTAGACCAGAATCCTGCCTCCCCAGTCATCCAGAATCTGCCCCCTGCACTGTTTATTTTGATGAAAAGCACAGAACCTTGGATGGATGACTACTATAGCTTTAATGTAGAAGGGGCCATGATTAATGTTGGTTTTGACTATCAGACCACGGTAGCCAGCGATCCTCGTCACCGGACTATTATTGCTACAAAACCGTAAGCTATAGCAGTCGCCAGGGCAGTTAGGACATGACAAAAGTCTCACACCCTTTGTAAGCGCAAGAGTTTGACTTCTGACTTCTGACTTCTGACTTCTGCTATATCAGCTATCAGCTATCAGCTATCAGCTATCAGCTATCAGCTATTTCGCGTAGGGCATATGCTTACACAAAACCTGCTTGAGGTGAGTGGGTGAAGTGTGGGGAGTTTGGGAAGTCAAATCAGCAACTCTTGTCCACTGTTACCTGATCTCTGTTCCCAAATCCGCTGATCCCTGTTCCCGACTTCTGAAAGAAATCTAAAGGTTGTAGCAATTCCTCTTGATGCAGTGGCTAATCTAGCGTTTTTTATCCTAATGAGGTACACATAATTTTTTACCTCTTCCCTCTTATGACTTTACTGCTTCCTGCTTCCTGGTCCCTGGTCCCTGGTCCCTGGTCCCTGGTCCCTGGTCCCTGGTCCCTGGTCCCTAAAACTTGTACCTTACTAGCTTGAAAACCGCTAGAGTAATAATTACGAGTCAATCCCAAATGAACTAGTTTGGGATTGACTCGCTGTTTGCAGCTTCCTGTGCCGTTCAAAGGTGCTGTAAAAACAACCCAGTTAGGTTATATAAGTAAGGATATGAAAAAATCAGTATAATTTTTATAAATTTATCATGAAGACTACCCAAATTTTTTGAAAGCTTTTTTGAACTAAATGTGAAGATTTGGTTAATTGTGAAAAAAAAGTAAAAATTTGGTGAATCAAGTCCAGGTGGTTGTCGAGTTTCCTAGTCTTGCCCAACCTGAGTTCGACATCACCAACTTTATCCAGGAGTCAGGAGCTTCGATTCAGGATTCAGGAGCCATAATAACTGAATTTTATAGTTAATTTGGAATTAATCAGAGTTTAATGGGCAATTAACCTATGTATTCTCCCAATAACTTCTGAATTATTCTCCTGAATTCTTAATTATGTCTCCTATATCCTCAAAAAACCAGCCAATTTCTTACATAAAACTGAGGTTGTCCAAGACCGATTGCCCAAGACCGATTGCCCAAGACCGATTGCCCATGCTGGGATTTTGGCATCAACAGGCTCGGGGTAGACTCATAATCTAATCCCTTTACCCTTTCCCCTTTGCCCTGATAACTGCGGCGAAGTCTAATCAGCGCCCAAAGCCGCTTAGGCCAAAGCAGGGGCAGAATTTAGGGCAGCACTATGGTATTGATTGGACTAATAGCAGTCAAACCGAATTGGACTAATAGCCATCGGAGGAGGATATCCTGATCTGGTCAGCCTTGGGGTTTATCACCTTTCTCGTCAGAGAGATAACATAAAAGGAGTTCTTGCCAGCAGCACCTACACTAGGAGGTGGGACCCTAGGGCGATTTACTCGCCCTAGGAGGCGCGCACCTATGGAAATTTATAGCCACCATCTACGAGGTCTTCTGGTTATGATCACAGATCTGTCCCAATTGGGATCAGGACTGAAACAGGTTGTTAGGACTAATCAGGGGGATGTTGATAGAAGGGATTACTGGCTATCAGCAGGTGCGCTTGACCTTGGCGAATTAAATTCGCCAAGGTCAAGCGCACCTATAGAAAGTATGGGGTTGGTGACACTCGATGGCAATCAGGCGAAGCCAAGCTGTCAGTTGTATCGTCTCTATTTTCGTCTTGCAGTTGGCAGGGAAGGTATTCGAACCATTTCCTAGATTTCTTTAGATGTCTTTTGTTAAGAACAAACACAATCACTATTAATTATGTCAGAAATTCTAACACTAATCAAAAAACCAGAGATTCCCAGGAAATTAGTAAAACCATCTCAACCAATTGAACTAATTCAGCCATCAGAACCAAAGTTTATGGCTGTTGGGGTTGTAACTGGTGAGGTAGATTTGTCTGAGAAAATTCCTACCATTACCATTCAGGGTAAGGCTTACCCACTCTTTTTTCTGCTTAAGCACAACCGGAAAAGGTATGTGCTGGATATTCTCAAGGGGCACATAGAGGCCGGAAACCGAGAGCATCGCCTCGTGGTATATCCTAAGCCGATCCACTTCCCAGACAGGAACAAATTCCAGGATATCCGGTTTGAGGTAATTGGGATTTTACAGGAAGACAGACCCCATGCTTGGGCTGAAGCGATTGGCAATGGGTATTTCATCTTGGCTGGATTGTGGCAGTTCATCCCTGTTTGTAAAGTTCCCTGTGTGTCAGTCTTTAGGAACCACAGTGAACAATTAGTGAACTATCTCAAAAGCCACCAGGCTACAGAAAGAACTCGGGTACTCAAAGCTGGTCACTGTCCATTATTCTGGCGGGACTCCTCGGTCAAACCATTCCGATTCAATCCTAAGCTCAAGGAGCAGGGCAAGCCAAAATTCATCCAGGTCAAAGCCCGATTCCTTCCCCACAAAAATGCCTTCGCGTTTGTGGAAGAATTGGCACCCCCAATGGATCAGCCTCCACGGTTCTGCAAAGTTCGGAAAGAAGATAAGCAGGAAGCCTTGGCGGAAGCTAAGAAAAGAGCTGCTGAAATGGCTGAAAAAAGAGCTGCTGAAAGTTCTGAAAGTCCTGAAAAAACAGCTGCTGAAAGTCCTAAAAAAAGACCTGCTGAAGGTCCTGAACGTCCTGAAAGTTGAGTACTTCTATTCACAATACCAACTGTGATCAGTACCAACCCAACGCCCAGTCGAGCCGTTGAGACTTGACTGCTGAGGCGTTTGGTGCTGGCAAGGCTGGTAGGGTGATAGTTAAGACTTAAGCACAAGTCAGGTAAGCCAGCGCTGTCGGATAACTTGGTTGACTGACTATATATTTTCCATAGCTTAACTATAGCGCTAGTATAAACCACGAGTAACTATAGCGGTTTTCAATTAGGTGAGGTACATTTTTATAGGGAGCAGGCAGCAGGGAACAGGGAACAGTGATAGGAATTATTTGACCAACGACTTTACTTAATATAGCCAATCATTGATAATAATAAGTTATAATTAAGGGTTAACCTATTTTATTAAGGTTTAGGGTATTGCTTTGACAAGGATGCGATCGCAACTGCCCCCGTTGGTACTTTTCTGTCAAAAAGCGAAGCATCCGCAGTTTCTGTACTTAATTTTGGTACTTAAGAGTAATTATCTCTGATTATCTTCTATTTTCTTGACAATGAAATATCCCTGCTCTTAGAATCGCGAATGGCGCAGGAGTTCTTGAACCGAACTCCAATCTTTTCCAAAGTCCGATGGGGCAGGAAACCTGACTATTCCTGAATTCCCCGGAACCAGAAGCCACAAGGAGACCCTATGGTTCAGTCTTTCGAGTGCTCAATCCAAATTGACCCGGCCTTAAGGGGATGGCAGACTTGAGGGTCTCCATCATCTCGACCGTCCTGTCCCTTTAACATCAGGCCAAAATTCGTAAAATCATTAATTCAAACATGCTAAAGACAACATTCAACCGCTTCAAGCCAGCTGCTCTTCCCTTGAAGAAAGCACTCTCAAGACTGGCACTTGGTCTAGGGACCCTGCTCTTTGCCGCAGTGGCAGTATTCTGTGTCACAGCTCCTACGGCTTTAGCAGCAACGATAGAACCATTGCATGGAATACAAGTTACTGAAAATACAGTCATGATCGTAGTGACGAGCACGGGCTGCACGAATAAAGAGGACTTCACAACCATATTGGAAAAATCCCAGCCTCCAACTGCCACCTTCATCCGCCTGAAACCGGATCCTTGTAAAACTGCTTCCCATGCCTACCGGATTTCCTTCTCCCCGGAGGAAGTGGGTGCGACAGAATTTAAAGTGGCCAATCTGTTTGAACCCATGCCCAGATTTTAGCGGCGGAAGTTCTTAAAACAGGACTCTAAGTCGAAAAAAATGTCACAAACTGCCTGGTGAGATCGTTTTAGTTATAGAGCGACATAGCTAACGTTGGGGTAGGCGAGTTTTAGCAACAGTAGTTAAACAAGGTTTAACTCTTACCCTATGGCCTCAATTTAATTATTCCATAGGTGCGCTTGACCCATTAAGAATTAAATTCGCCACGGGTCGCACCTGCTGAAATTCCTCCCGATGCTCACGTTACGGTAGAGCGCGGGAGGAATTTTTTATATTGATCTCAGTTATAATAAACCTTAAAAAGCCTAAGTCATTTCTAATTGCCCATCTGTCTATGCCAGCCAAGGATATTTTTCACAACACCGTTCGGTTAGCCCTAGAAAAAGATGGCTGGCTGATAACTAAAGATCCTCTATACATCAAAGTTGGCGGATCGGAAATGTATATAGACTTAGCAGCCGAACAATTAATTGCAGCCCAGAAAGATAATCAAAGCATAGCGGTAGAAATCAAAAGTTTTTTACAAGAATCAGAAATGGCAGAGTTTCACGTCGCCCTTGGTCAATGTCTTGATGCAGTCGCTCATGGGGGAAACCCCCAAGACCGCGCTGCATCGCTTCCTAAACTATCGATTAGCATTAAAGCAAACATTACCTAATTTTATTTTATACTTAGCCGTTCCTACCGATACTTACAATACATTTTTTCGTCGCCCCTTTATTCAGGATGCTCTTGAAGAGTATCAGCTAAAATTGCTAATTTTTGAACCTAAGAAAGAGGAGATTTCATCATGGAAACCTTGAACTATAATGAATTAGTCCAAAAAATCTTGAAAGCCCACGCTATCAACCTTAACGATGATCAGACAGAAGTTCAAATGATATTTGATAGTGAGCGCAATCATTATTTAGTGATGGTAGTGGGCTGGTATGACCAACGACGGGAATACGGAAGCTTAATTCATATTGATATCAAAGATAATAAAATTTGGATTCAGAGTGATGGCACTGAAGTGGGAGTAGCTAACGAATTAGTTGAAGCAGGAGTTCCCCAACAGCATATAGTTTTAGGGTTTAAGTCTCCCTTCAAAAGACAATTTACTGCATATGCTCACCTGTAGCATTTTACAGAAAAGTTTAGTAGGGTGGGCAAAAAGTAATAGAGTTTTTCCATTAAGCTTATCGGCGATAATTTTTTGCCCACCCTACCATTATAGGCAAAAAGTAATAGAGTTTTTTCATTAAGCTTATCGGCGATAATTTTTTGCCCACCCTACCATTATCGATTCAATCCAATAGCCAACTAAACAAATCTCCCACAGTAATGCTTAACTCCCTAGCAAAGGATGGCACAGGAAGTTGCTCGGATGATTGATCAAACACTTCCATCTGCTGTTTTGGACGATAAACGAAAACCGTTTGCTCCTCTGGATCAATCAACCAGCCCATTGCCGTCCCATACGTTAAAAAATGGAGAATATTCTTTGTCACCTTAGTTTGACTTTGGTCAGGTGAAAGAATCTCAATTGTCCAATCAGGCGCTGCCTGGAAAACATTGGCAATTTCGCCATTGTCATCACGAGGAATTCTCTGGGAAACAAACACAGATACATCGGGAACGGTTGAGCGTCCACCAAAAGTACACCGAAGTTCTGGAAAAGCACGAGCAATTCGTTCTTGCTTCACCACTAGATTAATAGCAGTAACCAATTCCCCTTGAATTGTGCTGTGTTTTCCCTGTGGCATTGGTTTCTGAACAATTTGTCCATCAATATACTCACTAGCAGGTTTGGTTTCTGGTAGTTTTATAAACGCTTCCAATGACACTAATTTTGATTTTTGATTTGGAGAGTTTTGAGTAATCATTGTCATTGGTCACAAACCCCATTGAATTACTATTTATAGTCTATAGCATTTTTAGTTAAGATGTGAACATAAATATAATCAAGCAATCAGCCAGGGTAACCAAATTGCTAAACTAAGCAAGCTGATAAACAAAACTGGCATGGTAAGAATAAAACTTAAGCGAATATAATAAACCCAACTGATTTGGAGTCCTCTAAAAGCCAATACATTCAACCAAAGTAGAGTTGATAGACTCCCTAACGGAGTAATTTTTGCTCCTAAGTTGCACCCAATTAAATTACCGTATATCATCACTTCTTTTACAGCTGGATCAATATCCGTAATGTTTTCAATTGCCTTAGCATTCAGCAGTACTGTTGGTAAATTATTGAGTACACTAGCAAGAAATGTGGCTAAGAAACCACTACCACTAGCTGCTAAGGTGAGTCCCCAATTAGAAAGGATTTCCAACCGCTGGCTCAACAGAGCAGTTATGCCCAGATTGTCCAAACCGATGCTGAATAGAAACAGGACTAAGATAAGTAAAATAATTCGCCATGGCAGTTGACCTGCTAGCGGTAAGATATAACTAAGTCTACTAGCCCGACCGTTAAAGGAACGTGCTGCTAATGCCACCATCACTAAAGCGGCCATAGCAGCAATCCAGGCAATGGGGAAATTTAGCACTTTTGCCAACAAGTAGCCAATTAGGAGTAGTCCTAAAATAGGAAAACTCAATTTAAAGATTAAGGAATCTCGAATCGCACGATTAGGTGGTGGTAGACGGGCAAGGTTATAGGTCAGGGGGATTTGGGGTTCAAAATAGAACCAAAGAATGATGATACTAGTGGCTATTGTGGCAACGGTTACCGGCAACATCACCATCACATAGCGCAACCAGGAAATCTGTAAATAGTCAACATAAATCAGATTGACTGGATTACTCATCGGCAGTAGCAAGCTAGCGGCATCGGTAATAAAACCACTAGTAAACACAAATGCCAGAGTAGCTTTGGCACTAAAGCCAAGCAGCAGCAAAATTTCCATGACAGCAGCTGTCCAGACTATGGTCGTGGCGAGGTTAGTAAACACATTGCTCAATAACATCCCCACTAGGATCACTAAGGAGAAAAGCAAATGGCCACGACCACATCCCCAATTAGCTATGTGAAGCGCTAACCACCGAAACCAACCTGCTTGACCTAAACTTAGGGCAAGAATAATTAGAGAAATAAGGGTGAAAGTGGCGTTTCCCACTCTCGCCCAGACTATGGGAATATTCTGGAATAGCAAAGGGAATAGGGAGTAGGGAGTAGGGAGCGGTGCGACCCGTGGCGAATTTAATTACGGGTCAAGCGCACCGTAGGGAGTAGCGATGCAGAGGTGCGACCCGTGGCGAATTTAATTCGCCTACGGAAAAAGCACCATTACGGTCTTGGGGGTTCCCCCCATGAGCGACTGCATCAAGACGGGAGTAGGGAACAAAAATTGTCACAATTCCTACACGCATCCCTATATAACTAATAACTAATTACACTAATTACTGGTAATCCGATGCTAGGGATAAGTGATCATTTTATGGTACTATCAACCGTCAACGGTTAACCGTAAACGGTGAACTGTCAAGAAAATATAAACCATTAGGTAAAATGAACTATTAGGTCACAAATAGTGTTATATTACTTAAGTTAAAGATTAAACCACTAGATATAGCGTGACCTCTGCCAGAGTCTTCCCCAAACCCATGAACCATATCCAGGAGTGGACAGCTAGTAGTGTTGATGAACAGCTGACTCGCCTCAATGTAAGGTCTCTCGAAGGCTCTAGCCCATTTGAGTATCTCTTCTATTCCGACTCCCTGCCCAGACGCAATGATGGTCGAGTGCTAAACTCGATTCTGAAACGCTATCAACACCTCGAACAAGGGGGATGGTGGTGTTCTGGTATTGACTTGCTTACTGGTCAGGAGGATATTTGGGGCTGTTTCAAACCCAGCCAACCCCGTCAGAGTGGGGAAACTAGGAAGCTAATAAAATATGAACATCCCCCCAAAACCCCCACAGGCTTGTTTGCTCTGCGAGTACCTTTGCACCTGTGGCAACGGATTGCTGAGCGCAATGATATTACTATTCTCCCCACAGACCTTGACCACAATCAACCGGATCTAGGATTTTGGCAGTGGCTGATCTCTCACCCCTCGATTCCGTTGTGTATTACTGAGGGCGCTAAGAAAGCTGGAGCTTTACTCACTGCTGGTTACGCTGCGATCGCATTACCAGGAATTAATGGTGGGTATCGAATCCGTAGGGATGCCCAGGGAAATCGGATTGGCAAGTCTGACTTGATTCCCCAACTACAGAAACTAGCGACTCCGGAGCGACCGATTTACATAGTCTTTGACCAAGACTCGAAACCGAATACCATCAAAGCTGTCAATGCTGCGATTCGTAGAATGGGATATCTGCTCAATCAAGCAGGTTGCCCTGTTAAGGTGATTACTTGGGATGCCCAGCTAGGCAAAGGGGTAGATGATTTAATTGCTGATCAAGGTCAGAAGACCTTTGAGCAAGTTTACCAACGAGCACTCCCCCTCGATACTTGGAAAGCTAAATCCCTAACCCAGCTCACCTATCGAGCTAACCTTAAGGTAAATTGCCGCTATCTGCAACAACTTCCGATTCCGGATACAGCCCAACTGATTGGGATTAAATCCCCTAAGGGTACTGGAAAAACCCAACTACTGGAAAAAATTGTCTCTCAAGCCCTAGCCCGAAAGCAATGGGTGTTGGTGCTTGGTCATCGGGTGCGATTAGTAGAAGCATTGTGCCAACGCTTTGGCATCAAGTATATCACTGAGGTCAGGGATGACCAGAAGGAAGGGGTGTTAGGTTATGGTTTATGTCTCGACTCCTTGCATGGTAATTCTCAGGCTCGCTTCAATGCCGCTAACTGGTCTGATGGCGTAGTGATTATCGATGAAGTGGAGCAAGTGCTCTGGCATGGATTGAACTCTAGCACCTGTCAGAGTAATCGGGTTGCTATTCTCAAATCTCTGAAAACCCTAATCCAGAATGTCTTGGGGGGGTCTGGTCAAGTTTATATTGCGGATGCGGACTTGAGTGATATATCGATAGATTACTTACTGAGCTTGTCTGGAGTTGACCTTGAACCCTTCATCATTGAGAATGACTGGAAACCGAACATTGACGGGTCCTGGCAAGTTCATAACTATACCGATAGCACACCAAAAAAACTAGTGCGAGAGCTAGAAGCACACATTGCTCAAGGAGGCAAACCCTTTGTGTGTCTTTCCGCTCAAAAACCCAAGAGCCAATGGGGTACTTGCACTCTAGAAGCGTACCTAAAAAAGCAATTTCCCCACCTCCGGATATTGCGCATTGATTCGGAATCCCTTGGTGAAACAAATCATCCAGCCATGGGGTGTATCAATAACCTCAACAATGTTTTACGGGACTATGACATTGTATTAGCTAGTCCTGCTATTGAAACGGGAGTGAGTATTGATCTGCGGGGACACTTTACCTCTGTGTGGTGTATTGCCCAAGGGGTGCAAGGAGAAAATAGTGTCAGACAAACCTTAGGCCGAATCCGAGAAAATCTCCCCCGGTTCATCTGGGTAGCCCCTTATGGCTTTAATCACGTCGGTAATGGCTCCACGTCTCTATCCTCACTACTGGCATCTGGACAGCGTTTGACCCAAATGAATATTCGGTTGCTACAACAATCGGATTTCGATGCTGTGGATGATTTAGATACAGGCTTTCAAGCAGAATCCTTGATGTGCTGGGCGAAAATGGCTGTCCGATTCAATGCCGCCATGGTCAACTATCGGGAATCGGTGCTAGCAGGATTGCGTGCTGAAGGTCATCTGGTGATGGATGTTTCCCCAGTCAGTTCCACTAAAGCTGGGAAAAAGAAGTCTAAGGGTTCACCCCAAGCGGAAGAGTTGGGAGCACAGAATGCTCTGATGGCAGCGATTACTGCAGTTAGAGACCAAAACTATCAGGCTGAGTGTAATGCGATCGCATCTAGTCAAGACTTCAGT
>NZ_JAAHHE010000003.1:46606-106988 GCF_010692525.1 Moorena sp. SIO3B2 | reverse complement strand
CGCTTCTCAACCTCAAAGTCCCCCTTGATAAGGGGGATTTAGGGGGATCTCTTTGGACTTCATGGCATATATAATTGCTATATTATTGGCTCTCTCGATGCTAATTGGTTAAAATCTCAGAGAGTGATAAAACAGAGGTCGCTTCAGACATGAACCTTGCTGAACTTCTGACCAATCCCAATGTCCTTCAAATACTACTCGTTGTAGAACTAGCACTACTTCCCTCTCTTGGCGCACTTTTGATCAATCGCTTTGACCAGCAAAATACTCGCCTTCGGAGAATAATAGTAATTGCTCTATGCACAATTTATGGAGTCTTAGTTCTTGCAGGAGGACATTTAGTTTTTAAACCATCCGCACAACAGAATAGCGAGTGGTTCCAACAAGTCTACTGGATTTTAGGTATTGGTTACTTATTTGCCCTACCGACAATTGGGTATTTGTTAAAAACTACAATATCTAGAAAAATTCCAAAGGCAAATTTACAGCGATGGCGGAAGGACTTGCTGGGAGCAATGGCAGCTGAGGTTAACATGCGCCTTGATGACTCCCTGCACAATGACAACTTGATTAAGTTGGTAATGGCAGACCACAGGGAGCAAGTGGGTCGTCCAGAAAAAATTACCGTTAATCCTAGCAATTCTCCTCCAAGGTTGAAAAGGTTGCCCAAGTTTTGGCGAGTAACTACGGAGTCTGAACCAGGTCAAAGGCTTATTGAGGTATTTAACCAACACGATATTGACGGGAAACTGTTGATTCTTGGTGCGCCTGGTTCTGGAAAAACCACCATGCTGTTGGATTTGGCCAAGGATTTAATTACACGTGCCCAGGACCAGCCAGACCAACCTATTCCAATTATAGCTGAACTTTCTGATTGGAAAGATAACAACCAGCCCATTGCTGAATGGTTAGCAGCTTATTTAAAGTTTCGTTATAATCTCCCCGAAGCCATTACTCAAGAGTGGATTACCACCGGTCAGTTGTTACCTCTTCTGGATGGTTTGGATGAGTTGGGTTTAGAGCGACAGAAGTTATGTGTTCAGCAATTAAATCAGTTTGTCAAACACGTTCCTCAAATTGTGGTTTGCTGTCGTAAAGAAGAGTACGAAGCCGATAAGCAAATTCTGGATATGCGCGGAGAAGTCTGTTTGCA
The DNA here is from genome assembly GCF_010692525.1 of Moorena sp. SIO3B2. Classification (NCBI taxonomy): domain Bacteria; kingdom Bacillati; phylum Cyanobacteriota; class Cyanophyceae; order Coleofasciculales; family Coleofasciculaceae; genus Moorena; species Moorena sp. SIO3B2. Next base: position 105,835 of record NZ_JAAHHE010000003.1, on the reverse strand, counting down.
ACCTTTGACGGATCAGCAGATAGAAAATTATTTAAAGGGGTTCAAGGATCGCCCCTGGGAAGGAATTCAGCAAGATTCAGATGGGTTGCTAGAGTTAGCCAGAATGCCCTTACTATTACATTTAATTCCCGTTGCTTATCCGGATGGGTTGAAGCGAGTAGGAAGATCTTTTCTAGGGATACATTTTAAGGATCCTAAGGCAAAGGAAGACTATCAGAACGAATGCCGTCAAAAGTTATTTGAGGCTTACATTGACCGTAAACTAGAGGAATCCGATAACCGTCGAGGTTATTCAGAAGAGGATACCAGGCGCTGGTTAGGCTGGCTTGCTAAACAATTGAAGGAGCGACAACAAACCGAGTTTTTGATTGAAAAGATGCAGCCCGATATGTTGAATACTCCCATAAAAAAGTGGTTGTATAAGCTGATTACATTGCTGATTTTATCGCTGGGAATTGGGCTGATCAATGGGCTGATCTATGGGCTGATTGGTGACGGTAATATGATTATTAATCTGATTGTGTGCCTTATTCTTGGGCTGTTTTTTTGGTTGCTTTTTGTGATAGAATTTGTGCATATTACGCTAAAATCTGGGGTAATTAATGATCCTGATGACATGAAGAATATAAATCTTTTTGAAACTATAAAATTTTCATGGAAAGAAGGAAAACAGAAGCTAATGATTGAATGTCTGATTTTTGGGCAGTTTATTGGGCAGATTATTGGGCTTGTTTTGGCAATAAATGAATGGCTGAATATAGGGGTGATTAATGGAATAACTGGGCTGATTAAATTGCTGATTGCTTTGCTGATTGCTGGGCTGATTGTTGGGCTGATTTTTGGGCTGATTATTGGGCTGTCACTTTTTATGATGGGAGTGCTGTTTGATGGGCTGAGTTTTGAGCTGACTGGAGAAGAAATAAAAAACAGAAAAAAACCCAATCAGGGTATTAAAGAATCCGCTAAAAATACCGTTATTCTTAGTTTAATTATTTTTGCTGGAACTTTCTTGCTGTCTGTATCACTTAATCTAGTTCCGGCAGAGAATGTTGAACCAATCAGACCGTTAATTGGTGCTTCTGGGATGGCAATGTTCTTTGCCTTTTTAGTTCCTGGTAAACCCGTCATTCAGCACTTCGTCCTCCGCCTCATTCTCTGGCGCAGTGGTTCAATTCCCTGGAATTACGCTGATTTCCTGAGCTATGCCACAGAACGCCGCTTGATCAAGCAAGTCGGTGGACGCTATCGATTCATCCACGATTTGCTGCGGGAGCACTTTGCGAGCACCTAGTGTGGGGGTTAATAATGGAATGATTTTAAAAGTTTTTTGGAACCGGCATCTTGGTGGAATGGGCATCAGGCGTGGAACTGGCATCTTGCCAGTTTCAATGTCTTGATGCAGTCGCTCATGGTTTTGGGTCTGTGTGCGGAACCTGCGTCCGCACCTTGTAAGCCCCGTGGAAACCACGCCAGTTGCTCATGGGGGAGACCCCCAAGACCGCACTGGCTCCCCAAGACCGCGCTGCATCGCTATATTTTCGAGCGGGCATCCTGCCCACTCTACTCCTATTCATTCCTTAATTTAGAATTTAGCAACGGCCACTTCCCAAACTCCCTATTTTTATTGATCCATCGGCAGACTTTTATCCAAAAAAATAAGGAACTTAGCATCAGGCATGAGCCGTTTCAGAGCCTGCACATAGCTCTTGGCATCACAAAGGTTGTCAAACCGAGCGAAAACCACTGGTGGCATGGGTGGCAATAGCCTCACCAGTACCCATGGGTATAGGCTTAGACCATAGTACATAATGAGTGTATCTCCTTTAAGTGGGAGCCAGAGCCAGCCTTGGCCTGAGGAATATCCGTAGGCTGGCTCTTACCGTTTATTTTAAAGTGGACAATTTCATTGTAGCACAAAAAACATATTATTATAGCATATTTTGAAAAGTTTTGTAAAAAATTTTTGAGGGAATCGGGAATCGGGAGTCGGGAAGAATTCTCCTTGCCATGGAACAGGGATGTTAGTGGAATGGGCATCTTGCCCGTTACATTCCCAGACACCGATGTTGGTGGAATGGGCATCTTGCCCGTTACATTCCCAGACACCGATGTTGGTAGAATGGGCATCTTGCCCGTTCGAGTACTGTTGGCGCGGGCAGGATGCCCGCTCTACTCCTATTCATTCTTTGACTGACGCAACACCCGCCGAAAAGTAAGCAATCAGCGGTGAGCCAGCTGATTACTGACCGCTGATTACTGATAGCTGATAGCTGATCGCTTAGCTAATAGAGGACTTAGTAATCGCCATCCCATCATGGGGGTTAAATAAATGAATCTTCTCTGGGTCTATGGACAGCCAAATTTCGTCACCTATTCTGACAATTTTATCTGGTGGAACTCTGACCTGAAGAGGGCTAGAGTCTTCAGGGATACTCACGGATAGATAAGTCTCGTTCCCTAGAGCTTCCACTAGATCAACGGTAACCACCAAATTTTTGGGAGCAGGAGCACTGATATTCATGTGTTCCGGACGAACTCCTAAGGTTAAGGATTGACCATCATACTGGTGCAGTATGGGTTCCCAAACTTCTGGAAGGGTCAGGCGGAACTGAGAATTACACACTACCCGAGGGGCTTTCACCTCAACAGGGATAAAATTCATCGGTGGTGAACCAATGAATTCTGCCACAAACCGGTTAGCAGGTTGATTATAGATTTCTAGAGGAGCAGCAATCTGTTGGATGCGACCGTCTTTCATAACCGCGATCCGATCCCCCATAGTCATGGCTTCCGTTTGGTCGTGGGTGACGTAGATCGTAGTTGTACCTAACTGCCGCTGTAGTTTCACAATTTGGCTGCGAGTCTCTGCCCGGAGTTTAGCATCCAAATTAGATAGGGGTTCATCCATTAAAAACACCTGGGGATTACGGGAAATTGCCCGTCCCAGAGCAATCCGTTGTTTTTGTCCCCCAGACAGCTGCTTTGGCAATCGATTCAGCAAGTGTTCTACTTGTAGCAACTTAGCTACTTTGCGAACCTGCTGATCAATCTTTTTCTCTCGTTCGGAGAGGTATCGCAGTTCCCGAGGAAGCGATCGCGTCATTGTGGTTAACACATTTTCCAGATTCGAGCGAACTTCCCCATTCAACATGCCTGTAGCCACAAGCCCTTGCTTGATTTGCGGTGGCATATTCTTTCCCCAATGCACACTATTAGAGTTCCCATTAGAGTCTTCTGCCGTGTTGAATTGCCCATAGCCAGTTCGTCTGAGTCCAAACGCAATGTTTTCATAGACACTCAGATGGGGATAGAGGGCATAATTTTGAAACACCATGGCGATGTCTCGTTCTTTGGGTGGTAAGTCATTAACTTGTCTGTTCCCCACCCAGATTTTGCCCGCAGTCAATTCCTCTAGTCCAGCAATAATCCGCAATAGAGTACTTTTGCCACAGCCTGAAGGACCAACCAGCACCATAAACTCGCCATCGTTGACTTCCAGATTTATGCGCCGCAAGATATTAAGGGTTTTAGGTGTCTGTCCAGACTTTTCTGCTTCAAGGCTTGGTGACTCTTCGTTGTTTGTCACCTTAGGTTCCGTTGTTACTGGTGCAACAACAGTATCCCCTTTCCGGGCGGGAACACTTTTATAAACGTTTTCCAGAATAACCTGTGCCACGTTGGTCAATATCCAATTACGCTTAATTTTTTCTTTACTGTGATCGTTTCCAACTCTGATGCCGCAATTTTTCCATACTTAGGGTTACCACCCCTAACGTTACCAGAAACAATCCGATAATTTCCTGTAACCGTAAACCTTGTTGAATAATCCCCACGGCTAAGACGGTAGTTAACACTGGTGCTGTTGACCCGATAATCGAAGCTGGACGCCCACCAATGAGCCTGATGGCAAGGTTTTGCACCAGATAGCTCACTAAGGTTATCACCCCCAACCCCAGACAGCTTAGGTATACAGCCATTCTGTGGGTGGGTTCAACAAAAAAACGCCAGGATTGATCTAGGGGAAATGATAAGCTCAGGCTAGAAAATACCAAAATTAATGTAAAATTAATAAAGCTATAAGGAATAGGGTTGAGCTTTCTAGCACTGACTTGGGTCAAGATAATGTAAACAGCGAAGGTCAAACCCGCACCAGCTGCAGCTAGAACTCCCAATTCAGAAGAGGGCTGCTTAGCTGCAAGACTAGGTAGGGAAATAAGCAACGCTCCACCCACAACACCAACCATGACTAGACCACGAACTAGATGTGGGCTAAATAGATCCCAGGGAAATAGATGTGTACGATTACCAAACAGCAATCCTGTCAAGATTACCGTCACAATCGGATATATAAAAAAAATCGTGATTGCTACCCCTGGTTGAATAAGACCTAATGATAGGTATAATAGCACTTGGGATAAAAATAAAAAGAAGCTACTCGCCACGATCTGGCTAAATAAAGGCAAGTCTCCCGAGTGAGCACAACGCCTAATATCTCGCCATACCGATGGGTAGAGTAACCTAGCCACAAATGCCATTAGCGGTACTACCACCAGCATCTTTAGCCACAGAATCAGCAGGGAGTTGCCAAAACCAGGAGCCATCAGGCCTCCCACTTGAACATTCTGTAGACCAAAGAGCCAAGATTGATTAAAGATTACATTTATAATTATATTCTGAAACGACAAAATTAGGCAAGAGAGTAAGGCCAAAAGCACCCCAATGGAGATTTTATTTGGGATTTTCACACGACTTTTATGCGATCGCGTCAGCTGGTGTGGGATAGCTTGATCAGCAGCACTCCTCTGTTTTGGGGATACCATAAGTTTCTTGGTGTTGGCAGAGATAGCAATATAAGCAATAAGCATCTTTGATGCTGTATGCTAAAGAGTCGCTCAAAATGAATTGATCATAAACCCATGAATACCACAATCAAGTCTGCCAGTGATTCCAACCAAGGTCTAGAATCGGTAAACACCGCTGATTCCTCTGGCACTGGGCTAACGCGGACGCAATATCAGCAAAAAATGCAGCGACGCAAGGAGATACAGGAACAACGCCTAGCTAAAGCCTCCAAACAAAAAGGGCTGATTGTGGTTAATACCGGCAATGGCAAAGGTAAGACCACCGCTGGCTTAGGCATGGTCTTGCGTACCCTTGGTCATGGCTACCGAGTTGTGATTGTACAATTTATTAAGGGTGCTTGGGAACCCGCCGAAAAAGCTGCCTTAGAGCACTGGACAGTAGCCACGGATAACAATCCCCCTCAATTAGAGTTCCATGCCATGGGCGAAGGCTTTACCTGGGAGACTCAAGATCGAGAGCGAGACATCGAAAAAGCCCAATCCGCCTGGGATGCCGCCTTAGGGTTTATCCGTAACCCTGACATTAAGCTAGTGCTATTGGATGAGATTAACATAGCCTTGAAACTCAACTATCTAAGCATTGAGCAGGTTTTGGCTGGACTAGACGAAAAACCGGCTGATTCCCATGTCATCTTAACCGGTAGGGGAGCACCAGCCGCCCTAATTGAACGAGCTGACTTAGTCACAGAGATGACCTTAGTCAAGCATCCTTTAAAAGAACAGGGGATTAAGGCGCAACCTGGTATCGAGTTTTAATAGTGAGTTTTACTATTAAGTTTTTATTAAGTTTTAATTCTGTTAACCAGGGGAGTAGGGGAGAAATTTTTGAACTATTTCTCAACACTCCACAATCCCCAAGTTTTCTGCTTAATGCTTTGCGATAGTTGTCACACCAATAGCGTGGGTGGTCACAAAAAATTATGGCGTTTTCTGCAAATCAGGTCGCTCTTCTGGTATAATAGCTTTCTCCACTGGACAGACTTCGACACAAATGCCACAGTCAATGCAGCTAGAAAAGTCAATCCAGTACCAGTCACTCCCGAGGGCATTTTTCCCTGGTCCTGGATGAATGCACGCCACTGGGCAACATTCAACGCAATCAGCAATTCCTTGGCAAGTATCGGTAACAATCGTGTGTGGCACAGTGTTTTCTTTAAGCGCTAGTTGGTCGGATGTGGATCTTTCTTAATTCTATAGTTAGCTAAGTTCCCCCTAGCCAACTCCAACCAATTACTTCCAATTATTGAATTACCAGTGGCAGTTCATGCTGCGTGTCTAGACATCACGACCCCTATCAGTTCGGTTATCTCACTTTGGAGTATCTATCTATTTCCTGATTATTGGGTGATTATTTTAATGGAGGATGTACCTGAGGCTTAATCTCCTAAGCCCCACCAAGGTCCTGTCGTCCCACCAATGTAATCTACTGACTCTGTCCCTATGATATTGCTATTTTTTCGTCAAAGCAAACAATTGTTGAACCTTTTCACCTTTACCGGGGTCTAAATATGTAATACAATGGAGCTATGTTGAAATCATAATGACTTCGAATTAATCTGATTTAACCATTACTAAAGGGGATTAACCTAAAGACCTCAAACCACCTGCGGGAGGCTGGTTGCTGCCAGGTTAGTAGGAAACTACTACAGGAGTAAGGCTCGATCAGCCAAACCTCCGGACGCTGTGTAAGACCAATCTGTAAATACCTTATATATTATATATAAGTATATATCAAGTATAGATACTTATATAGCTACAGGGGGGCAGCGGCAGATGAAACTGGAATCCATCAACCCCACATCTTCGATTGGGTGGCGGGTACAACACCCACGCTTCAAGAGTAATGAGCTTTAGAGCCTGGTCAACTTGTAGGAGTACCTAAGCTGGGGAAAGCCCCAGACAAAACCTAGAAAAACTTGACTTAGTATAGAGCGTCAATGTTACCCTTAAATCTCTTTCTAACGAAGGAGGTAGGTGGTTAATACCTCTTGTAATAAATGTAAGGCAATCCATGGCGCAATAATCTCAAGGGAAAGAGATTGTAGTTACTTGATGGAGTAAACATCCGCAACAGAATCTACTATACTGCTTGTTTTTGGAGTCACCACTCACCCATGCCCACTTCTAAAACCAAAACCAAAACTACCAAGCCGACCAAGCCGACCAAGCCTACCTTCTCAGCAGATATGGTTCGTACCTATCTTCATGAGATCGGTCGCGTACCTCTGCTGACCCATGAGCAAGAAATTGTTTATGGTAAGCAAGTGCAGCAAATGATGGCACTCTTAGGGGAAAAAGCCACCTTGGCACAGGAGCTAGAGCGCGAACCGACAACTGAAGAGTGGGCTTCGTACGTTAATAAGAGCGAAGCAGAACTGAAAAAAGCCATAGACCAAGGTACTCGTGCCAAGCGCAAGATGATTGAAGCGAATCTGCGCCTAGTAGTAGCGATCGCTAAGAAATATCAAAAGCGCAACATGGAATTCTTGGACTTGATCCAGGAAGGTACCTTGGGCTTAGAGCGAGGGGTTGAGAAATTTGACCCAACCAGGGGCTACAAGTTTTCCACCTACGCCTATTGGTGGATTCGGCAAGCGATTACCCGTGCGATCGCTCAGCAAGCTCGTGCAATTCGGCTGCCTATCCACATTACCGAAAAGCTCAACAAAATTAAGAAAGTACAACGGGAACTATCCCAGACCCTAGGTCGCAATGCTACTCCCACCGAGATTGCTAAAGAGTTGGATTTAGAACCAGCTCAGATTAGGGAATATTTGAGCATTGCTCGTCAGCCCATCTCTCTTGACGTTCGGGTCGGAGATAACCAAGACACAGAGCTGTCTGAGCTGCTAGAAGATGATGGTCTAACACCGGTTAACTACACCACTCAGGAGTCCTTGCGGCAAGACCTAAATCTGCTGTTAGCAGAACTTACCCCCCAACAGCGGGAAGTGCTAGCGCTACGCTTTGGGTTAGAGGATGGCAAAGAGCTGTCTCTGGCTAAAGTTGGTAAGCGACTTAACCTCAGTCGTGAACGGGTACGCCAGTTAGAACATCAAGCCTTAGCACAGCTACGGCGTCGCCATGCTAATTTCCGGGAGTACATCGCTAGCTAGCTAATGGTTGACTGTCTTCCAAGCATGAGTGGTAGCCAGAAACGGTTACCACTTATTTTTTTGTAAAGAAATGTAAAAAACACCGAAATCTCTGTTCTGACCTTTGGAGTATTTCTATAGTCAGAGCAAAATTGACATCACTGTATAAGTTCACCGATAAGTTCACAAAATTTTCACATCAAAACGGGAGAGTGAGGAGGTAAAAAAACCTGGGAGAGCCATTTAAGAAGCAATTTCTAAGTTAACCTGGACGAAAAATTATTCCAAGGGTTGAATAAAAGATGAGTCTGGACTCACCTATTTCAGCAAAAGGTCACCCAGCTATTGCTTGAGCAAGGGTCAACCAATAGCTGGGTGAAAGCTGATAGTCAAGCTTCAGCAAAATTTCAGGCTATGACCAGCGCCAACTGTGACAGTTGATAAACCGATCAACAAAGGAACAAACCAAAGCATAGTTTAGGCTTAAATAGGTTTATAACCTTAAGAGTCAACATAACTCTGGTTTAGGAAAAATTAACTTTTTCTGATTGATTATGGCTTCATCAATTGATGGTCTAAACTCTCAGAATTTTTGCTTAGGGTGTCTTACAGTTTTTTTTTCAAAGGGGGTAAGTATGATGCTTAACCAATTAACTGGATCGTTCTTGTCAGCACGTCAACTGCTAAATCTTAGAAAACTACCCCTGACAAGGCTATTGCTAACGATAGGATTGGTAACTACCTCATCAACTATAGCAACAGCAGCACCTCAACGGCCAGATCAAGCCATTGATACTACAGGTAGAGCGTACACTCAAGCAACGAATCCAAATGCATCAATGCCTGATGATGGCATCTACCTCTATGGTGAATCCTCACAACCAGGACAGATTGGTCAAGAATATCTAGTATTTGAAGCGAATCAGGGCAAGGTGCTTGGTGCGGTATATATGCCTCAGTCAGAGTATAGCTGTTTTTACGGCACCCTAGATTCAAAACAAATGAATTTGACGGTTATTGATCCCTACAACCAAACCGCTTTGTCCCATACCATTTCCCGTGAACAGCGCTCACCCATTGCTATAGTTGGTGAACGGCTAAGCCTTGACCATCGCTATAGCGCTATTACTTATCCTTACCACGTTGGACTAGAAGGATATCAAGCAATTAGTTCTATTAGTGATAGTGACCAGGAAATTTTGAGGGTTTGCCGGGATAACTACCAAGCAAGAGTCACCGAGTGATTAATGCTCCCTAGGACTAATACTAGTTGCTAGGTAATTCAAGGAAAGAATTGACCATTAACAACGTTGGATTAGGTATAAGGCTTCCTGTAGGGAGCATTAAATCAAAAATCCAATCTCTAAAATTTAAATGCTATGCTCATTAAACCCTAAAATTGGAACAGTTACTCATAATCCAGCAACCAAACGATTTAGCTCCGATTGCATTTGATTAGAAACTTGCTGGTAACAAGCATTAACATAATCTTGATCGCGAGCAGCAACACGACCATAACGCTCAAAAACAATCGGAGGGCAAACACGAGTTGTAATAGGTATGGGCAAGGGTATATTGGGTAGAGGACCAATCCCCAATCCCCAAGGCAAACCGAGATAAATTGGGAAAACTTGTGGGTCAAGACCAAATAACCAGGGCATCCCCAACTCGTTTAGTTGTCGTGCCTGTTCATAGCAGTCACCTAAGACAATCAGGGTATCATGGGCACCGTTGGATATAATCGGAACAATGGGAACCTTTTCTCGTAGTGCCAGTTTAATAAAGCCCTTACGTCCAGCCAATTGAATTTGATGACGCTGGCTATGGGGACGGAACACATCTTGGGCACCCCCTGGATAGACTAAGACACTAGCTCCCTTACGAAAAGCAGCGATCGCCATTTGGGGATGAGCCATGATTGCCCCCATCTTTGCCGCTAGCTGCGCCAGGGCTGGATAAATGTGCCAGGCATTGGAATGCATCAGACCATAAACTGGACGCTGGGTGCCAAAGCGGCGAAACCAGTCATACATCATCATCACCATATCAGGGGAAGCTAATCCACCATTGTGGGAACCAACCAACAGCACCTTACTGTCCGGAATGTGCTGCCAGCCATCAGTTTTCACCCGAAAGTAGTAGCGATAAAACCATTCCCACTGGGGCAGATAGGATTTAATTACTTCTGGATCTCGCTCTTCTAAAGACCAACCAAACCGATGCGTCAAGGCTATACTATTGAGTTAACTACAGTTAAATCCTATTCCAAAAAAACCTGAGCTAGAGGTTAAGTTGATCACTAAAAGCTCCTACAAGGGATCCGACTGTATTCGTAAGCATATGCGCGTAGCGCTAATCGCTGTTCGCTGATAGCTTACCTGTATTGTTTATTATACTGTTAATTTAGCGCTTAGTGTATTAATTTCCTCTTGCTCCGGGTCTCGGTCAAAAATGAGTATATATTTCATGTCAGGCATCAGTCGGCGCAGAACTTGTAGATGAGCCTCAGCGTCAGTTCGGCGACGAAAGCGAGCGACAATAATTCGCTGCATTTTAGGAAGTGGCTTGATAATACACCATGGGCTTAGTCGATCGCGGTAGGTCATAACACCCTGCTCCATCATGTTTGATTGATTATTTTGATAAAATTGATAAATAGATGAAATCTCTTTGACTAAACCTACAGTTATAAAACTACAGTTATAGCCGTTAGAACCTTAAGCAGTTGAACACTTCAAGACAGTGCTTTTAGCGCCTCTACTTTCTAGGGTGATCTGACCACGGTTAGATCACCTAAATAGTCTGCTTGCAGTTGATATGCTTGTATAGATGTCCAACCCTCCGAGGTGCAACTATTGGCCTTATAGCTCTCTAAACCTTGTCAAACATTATCCACTGTTTTATAATCAAATAAGTTAGTAACTTGTTTAACTTCGGAACACTACCGCCCAACGAAGAACTAAAAGCTAAAACAGCTGGTCGTAAGTTAAGCGACGTAAAATAATGGACTGAGTGAAGTTACAGTGCGGTTTGAGAGTAGGCAGCAGAGCCTCCATTAAGAAAATTAGCGCAATGCTTTTGGCATTGCTTTGTCGGCAACAACCATTAGTTTTAACTAATGCTATACCATCGTCCTATCTGCTTGTGAGTAGGTTTGTACAGGTTAAATGTTGCACCCTATCTATAAAAGCAGCTACAGTAGAATGCTGTGTTGCCAAATTGCCGATTTTAATAAAAAAACTTTTGTTATAGCAGTCGCCAGCGATGCAGCGCGGTCTTGGGGAGCCAGTGCGGTCTTGGGGGTTCCCCCCATGAGCAACTGGCGTGGTTTCCCCCACTCGCGCTTTGCATGGCTGACAGGGCAGTTAGGACATCGACATTAGTCTCACACCCTTTGTAAGCGCAAGAGTTTGACTTCTGACTTCTGACTTCTGACTTCTGACTTCTGCTATATCTGTTAGCCATTACCCATTACCCATCCCCAATTTGCTGTTGATGATCAGGACATAGCAAATTCCTAATTACCTGGGGAATCTCCTCAAAATGCTCCAAGAGAAAATCCATCAGGGCAAGATGGCGCAAATCAATTGGCTGGGGGCGGCGATAGTTGTGACCGCTGGAAAACCAGCGCTGAACGGTGGCAGTTGAGCGAGAGCAGATACTAGCGATTTGTTCGTAATTCACATCCCATTTATGATAGAATTGTCTAGGAGTCATACCCAGTTGGCAGTTGCTGTAGAGTTCAATTAGATCTTGCTCTCGTTGAGTTAGAGTCCGGGGAGGGGTTCTATATTGATCATCGAAACGGTATCTCCCAGAGGGAGTTCGTAGCACATTGGGGGATTTCAAATAATTTCTAGGGCCAAGAGCCTCAGTGCAAGTCCAAGAATAGGAATCTTGATAGTTGGTTGTTACCGTACGCTTAGGATGCCGAGGTTCAATGTCTTCTTCCCAAGCGGTGTCAGCAACGATCCAAGCTGCACTAGGGGAGTCTTTGTCAAGCCAGATCAGGTAGCAAATTGCCCATTGGCATTGATGCCTGGCGTAGGCGTAGAAGAATCCAATCACAACACCCCAGTCCATTTGACCGTTTAGAGGTCGCCACCTAATGGGTGAGCCTGTTTGATAACGGGGTGTTGCTTTAGGGTTCCAAGTAGCTGGGGGGTCTATTGATGGTGGCGCGATTTCTGTTTTAATGGGGTCAAACACTATATCTGATTCGACCTCGCGGATGGTATTTAAATAACTGGCTATCAGTTTTCCGGTCAGATTCTGAGTTAGGTGCTGGATGAGGACGGTAGCTAGAGTTTTTAGTTCTGGTTCTTCTATATCCATTGACTCTGCATTGAAGTCGGCATCGCCGTAGTGCTTCAAATGGGACAACAGTTGTGTGATGCCGAATTCGTCTAAGGCTTGCTGATAGGTAGGAGGCTGATCGCTTTTTTCTCTAACTGTTTCTACCATAGGAAACTTGCTGGTAATTACATCAATATTATACTTTTATGTATCAAAAAATACATTTTAAGTACAAATCAGGTAAATTTTGACATCAAATAACAGTTGAACTTATAATAGAGATTATGAGCAAACGTATACAAGTAACCTTACCAGACCGGATTGCAGACGATTTACAGCGATGGGCTGATTACGATGGACGCCCTCTATCGAACCTTGCTGCTTACCTTCTAGAACGTGCTGTTACCGAGGCAAAGAAAGAAGATGTTGAATGGGACAAAGAGTCTTGATCTCCACCAACGGTTGATTACGCCATGAGCCAGAGCGCGCTAATCGTGCTTTATCTTAATAACTAGTATGGCTCTTGTAATCTAAGCTAGAAATATCAGCTTGTAGGGTGGGCAAAAACAGTTTGTTTTTTTGAGTATTCTAGATTAGATTACTTGGCCCACCCTACTTTAATGGGGATTTTTTTTAGACGCAAGTCCCTAATCTAAGCTAGAAATCTCAGTCTGTATAAATTCCAGGATAAGTTTAGGTTGCAACGCCTTAATAATCCTCATTAAGGCGTTGCTGAATACTCTATTCAGCAATGCCTTAAAAGCAAATACTTAAGCCGCAACGTTAATCTTCTGGTAGATTTTCCCTCACCCATTTACGCCAAGCTAAAATCATGGTAGTGTCATCCTGGGTTTCTGCCTGCTGCAAAAACTGATTGATAATCTCTACAGAGAGAATCTCAAAGGTGAAATTGTCCTGACAACGAACATATTCTCCATTTTGCAGCCGGTAAATTTCTACAGTTTGTCCTATATAACGCCAAACTTCAGGCACTCCTATCTGCTTGTAAATCCCAAATCGCCGACTGGATGAACTGGTAATATCGACTTCAATCACCAAGTCTGGTGGAGGATCATTGGCTAAATCTACTGTCCTGCCTTGAATACAGTCAACATTGCCGATGTAGTAGCAAGAGTCAGGTTCTGCACCATGCTCTAAATCCTCCCGATTCAGGGTTGTAGAAGCAAACCCTTTGACCCGAAGATTAAGTTCTTCGGTTAAGGTATTCACCATCCGTTCTAGCAGCTGCTTGTATGTCTCATGGCGATCTGAGGGCATCGTGATTTCTAGCATTCCTTGAGCATAGGCAAGACGCGAGGCTCGATGATCTCCTAAGTCTGCCAATAGCGCCTTGTACGTCTGCCAACTGACGTTTTGTAAGACAATTCTCTGGGTAGTTTTGACAGGTGAATCCTCATCTGAACTAAAAGTACTGGCCATTGATGCAGTGATTGTTGTGAAAATGCGATTGGCCGTAGGCCACGCGGGGCGCGTTCGCACAAATCCTTAACAGCAATGCAGCGCCGACCTGTAGGGGTTTCTCCGATTCGCGACTGCATTAAGACAGCAACTTAATCCAATTGGTCTAGATTAATACCTAACTCACGCAGTCGCGCCGCCAAACGTTCTGCTCGTTGCTTAGCTTGTGCCAACTCCTCGCTTGCTAGAGGAATCAAATTCCCCTTAAGGGTTATCCAGCGTAACCATAATCGAGGGATATCGCGAAAACTGCCACGCCACAAACCTAAACTTAATCCCAACTCCGGCATCAGTAACCTGCCCTGATTTAGCACTGCGGGTTTGTAGTGATCACCAACCAGATCAAACCCTTGTAACTTGTTGGTGTAGCGATGCAGAGGTGCGACCCGTGGCGAATTAAATTACGGGTCAAGGGCACCTAAGCGGTCTTGGGGAGGCAGCGCGGTCTTGGGGAGGCAGCGCCTTCATGCGGGGGTTTCCCCCATGAGCGACTGCCGTGGTCCCCCCCGGAGACGAAACCTTAGACAGGGGAGCCTTTATGGTTGGTAGGTTATGCAAAAAAGGGTTAAAACTTATTGATTAAGGCTCCCCTGTCTTACGGTAACTTCAAACCATGAGCGACTGCCGTGGTTTCCACGGGGCTGAGAAGGTGCGGACGCAGGTTCCTCACACAGAACCAAAACCATGAGCGACTGCATCAAGAAAGGAAGGGAAGTCATAGGTATTGTCGATTGTGAATAACTCGATTTATCGTTGTATATCTTGGTTCCAATAAGAACCTCCTGGTAATTGAGTTAAATAGTCATTAATAAATAAAGGTAAATCCTTTTTTGAATGGAGGTATGTCAAAGCCAGCAAATCTTGAGTTGTTTGCCTGAGCTGAGCTCTATCTACTAGTTTTGAAAGTTGAGCTGGAGTATAGGCACCATTGAGAACCTCCACACTCGCCGTGGAAATTGCTGCCTCCAGTTCATTGTCAATCAATGACTGCCATTGATCAGCATTGATAGTATAGGATTTTTGGTTATCTTTGAGATTCAGTTTTTGGATTTCCCGAATGAAATCACGAATTGAAGCTGCCCAAGAATTTGCCAAACGCTCCTCTACTTGGTTTTTAATCAAGTTAATCAATGCCTTGTTTAAATAGGATTCAATCTGATGCAGAGTTGCGCGTTTAGTCATCTGTTCCAACTCATCTACAATTGCTAAGGCATCTGCGTAGCGTCCCTCTAGGATACTTATTCTGAGATCGATTAATTCTTGAGTCATACCCCAGTCCTCACAGATTTATGGTTCCCTTTAGCCTATCGAAGAAACTGCACAAGTCATCTGGCACGCATATTAACTGAATAAAGTCAATAGCACGGTGCTAGGAAAATAGCTTCGAGGGCAAAAAATAGTTAACGGATCTAAGAGGTTGTCTGAGAAGTCTCATTTGCTACATCCAAGCCCCCGTTGGTCCCCCAATTTTGGGGGACTTCTACCAGCAAATTGATTCTTGTTCCCCCCAGAATTGGGGGGCTAGGGGGGCAAAATTCAGTATCAAAAAACTTGGGAGATATCCTCTAAGCGATGGCAGTATCGGTTAGATGGGTAAAGTGTGGAAAGTGTATAAAACGTGGAAAGTGTGGAAAATGTGGTAAAATGGGGAGGTGTGAAAAATGTGGAAACTGTGGAAAATGTGGAAAATGTGGGAAAATGGGGAGGTGTGGGAGGTGTGGGGAGATGGGGAGGTGTGGGAGGTGTGGGGAGATGGGGAGATGGGGATAATTTTCAGGGGCTTGTGTAATTAATCCTTGCATCGGCTTTTCCATTAGCCTTTTAGGTATTGGTCAATCCCAAATCCGATGCAAATCCAAGAAAAAACCTGGTAAAACCTCCTGACCAGACAACTCAACAGGATTATCTAATATTTCTACTGTTAAACCCCGTCGATAAACTTCAACTTGGCGTTGTTGGGGATTGATTAACCAGCCTAAATTAGCACCATTTTCGATATACTCAACCATCTTATCTTGCCAAGATTTAAGAGTATCTGAACTAGATCGTAACTCCACTACAAAATCAGGACAAATATTGGGAAAAGTTACTAGCTGTTCATCTGTTAATGTTTGCCAACGTTCTTGACTGATCCAGATTGACGAAAATCTTAACAAGATTATGCTTGATAAAATTCCTAGCAATACAGGTACAGTACGGCAGCAAATCAAATATATACTGATTGGTTCTGCGAGCGCAGTTCCGGTGATAATTTACACACTTTATTCCCTGGGTTACGGGTCGCTGAATGAATGGAGTACACCCCAACCTACTGGAAATTGTGGTGAGGTGATCAGTATGTTGATTCGATATCTGCTACTCGATTAAGATAGCAATTTGCCAGGGATTGAATCCTTGGCTAGAATGGGGGATAATCAGTAAAGTGTAATATTTCTGTGTCCACCACTGGTGGATGTAGATACAGCTAAGCTGTACTGGTGGAATTTTTGTTAATTTATTCGGTCAATGATTGGGGTTAACCAAGACTTGACCGATTTTTTATGAAGGATGAAGGATGAATTTATATTTCCTTGATTTAGAATGGCTATAGGAGACATGATAAATAAAGATCATGGCATATAGTGATTTTACAACCATCTACAAAGTCGAAACGACGTTTAATCTCATTGTTGATGAGGGGAATACTATATTTAATGATATTGCTCCTATCGAGCCCAGTGATCACTTGAAAACGACGCTTAAAGAAAATTTGCCGATCACGAATGCTATAAATACCGAAAAAGCTCGTTCTGAGTTAGTTATTGCTCCGGTTTTACTGGAAGTGCGCCGTCTGCTTGATTTCAAAATCGGTTTTTTTTCTGGCACTGAGTTTAATGTCGATAAAGGAAGTGGATTAAATGGATACTGTGATTATCTTCTTACTGCTTCTAAGGAAATGTATGAAATTCGGACACCAGTTGTCACTCTAGTAGAGGCAAAAAATGAAAATATTAAGGGGGGATTAGGACAGTGCATTGCGGAAATGGTAGCGGCTCAGAGATTTAATCAACAACAGGATCAGGATATTGATGCTATCTATGGAGCTGTGACTACTGGGACGAATTGGAAGTTTCTCAAGTTGGTGAATCAATTGGTGTTTATTGATTTGGATGACTATTATATTAAGGAAATTGATCTGATACTGGGCATATTGGCACATCCTTTTAAGGAGTATCTATAGGATTTTTATAAGAGATGTAAACATAGTCGCGCTTGGGAAAGGCAAGAGGCAAGAAAGTAGCCACTGCATCAAGACATATAGGTATTTTTGGTAATGGAAAGAACTGTCATCGTGTGGAGAAACTATTGTGTTGGTGAGACTGATGGGTTACTCGGCTCTGTTGAGGATTCGCAATAGCTTGCTCTTGGGGTGGAGAAACTATTGTGCTGGTGAGACCGATGGGTTACTCGGCTCTGTTGAGGATTCGCAATAGCTTGCTGTTGGGACAGACAAAACCGACAAAAAAGACTTTTGAGGTGTCAAAAAATCATTTTTGTGGTATACTACACTTCATTGACCATCGTCCTGGACAGACGATGGGGGATTTTTGTTTGGGTAGAAAGTTCTTCTTACCCCATGATTTTTCTTCCTTTATGTGTTGCTTGGGCAGAAGATTTTTCTTCTCCCAGGTTTTTTTATATCTTCTTCACCATTCTTCTACTACCTCAGTTCGATGTCAGAAGTTGGCTGTTTTTTTGAGGAAACAGGAGACAGGAGACTCAATTACAGCAAGTGATCAGAAGACTCCAGAATTTATGGTGATAATCCAGAATTAACCGCAATTGCTGATCAAACTCTGATTAATGACTAATTAACTGGGAAATAATTTATTCTGATTCCTGAGTTCTAGATCAAGTTGGTTATGGGTCGCTCTGATTAAGTTAGTATTCTTGTACTAACTCGACTAACTATAAGCGATCGCAAATCAGCTTCATGTCCGAATCCATGTCAGAATCCATGTCCCAATCCATGTCCCAATCCCAATGGCAAGTCCTAGCGCCACCGGAAATTCCTCAGTGGTTCATCGAAGCTGTCAAATCCCATACTAAGGGCTATTCGGGAGATTATGCTGCTCAACTGCTGTGGCAACGGGGAATACGAGAGGAGAGACAACTAGCTGGTTTCCTCAACCCAGATTTGTATCAACCTACCAGCCCTTTTGATTTTGGACAGGAAATGAAATGGGCAGTAAAACGCCTACTCCAAGCCCGTGAGGCTGGGGCAAAGGTTGCCATATGGGGGGACTTTGATGCTGATGGAATCACGGCTACTAGTGTCCTATGGGAAGGACTGGGACAATTTTTCTGGCAGCACCAACAGCTAAGTTACTACATTCCCAATCGCCTGACGGAATCCCATGGTTTGAATTGTCCAGGAATTGACCAACTGAACGCTTCTGGGGTGAAACTTATCGTTACCTGCGATACTGGCAGCACGAATCTGAGGGAAATTGATTATGCTCACCAGTTGGGAATGGATGTGATTATCACTGACCACCATACTCTACCAGATGACCGTCCGCCAGTAGTTTCTATGATCAATTCTCGCTATTTTGCTGAAACTCACCCTTTATTTCATTTGTCTGGGGTGGCGGTGGCGTATAAGTTAGTGGAAGCGATGTATCAGGTTTTACCTAATATTCCCCAACAACGGTTAGAGGGGTTGCTGGATTTGGTGGCAATTGGTCTAATTGCGGATTTAGTGGAATTATCTGGAGATTGTCGTTACCTGGCACAACGGGGAATTGAACAACTGAAGCAGCAACTGAAAACTCGCTCTCGTCCTGGTATAGCGCGATTGTTACAGTTGTGTAAACGCAGTGGCGATCGCCCGACGGATATTTCTTTTGGACTTGGCCCGAGAATTAATGCTGTAAGTCGGATTCAAGGGGATGCTTCATTTTGTGTTGAGTTACTGACTAGTAAGGATGAGAAACGTTGTGAGCAACTGGCTTTAGAGACGGAACTAGCTAATACCCGCCGTATGTCTTTACAAAAAGATATTACTAAGCAAGTTAAGGATAAACTTGCCCAACTTGATCTGTCTACTACTAATGTGATTGTCCTAGAAGATCCCCAATGGCCAGTTGGTGTTTTAGGCTTAGTGGCAGGTCAAATTGCTCAGGAATATGGACGCCCGACGATTTTGTTAAGTACAGTTTTATTAAGTACTGAAAGTAGCGATAGAGAAAGCAAACTGGTAGAAGCAGGTTTAGAGGATAAACACTCCTATAGTATAGCACGGGGTTCGGCTCGTTCTGTTAATAATATTGATCTTTATGAATTAGTCAATTCCCAAGCTCATTTGTTGCATCGCTTCGGAGGTCATCCTTTTGCGGCTGGGTTGAGTTTGCCAGTGGATAATATTCCTTTATTTAGGGAAGCGATTAACCAGCAGTTGGCACAAAAACTAGGGACGACGGGTGCTTTGATGATGCCAGCCATGGAAGCGGATTTGGTGGTTAAGGTTGCTGAGTTGGGGAAAGCACTATTTGATGAATTGAAACATCTGGAACCTTGTGGGATGGGTAATCCTGTGCCAAAATTGCTGATTAAAAACTGTTGGTTTGAACAGGTTTTGAATCGTAACTCTAAGGATTTGAGAGGGCGAAAAGTACAGTATATCAAAACTAAATTTGAAATTTGGGATGACTCTACGAGTATGGGTTTTCCTGGAATTTGGTGGGGACATTATCAGGATGAAGTCCCTAAAGTTAGATGTAATGCTGTTGTGGAATTAGACTATAATAATTATGAAAAACGTCCAGAAGTGCGCCTCGTTGCTGTGCAACCTTGCCAAGAAAATGATTTTTTCCAATCTTGTTTCCAGGTCTCTAATCAGCTGGATTGGATTTTAGATTGGCGGGGACAAGAGTTAGAGGTTGGCCGGTTGAAGGGTGTTGGCTCTCAAGAGTTACATGTTGGCAAGTTGAAGGTTGAATGTTCTCAAGAGTTACATGTTGGCAGGTTGAAGGTTGTTCGCGAACAACCTACTAACCTTCAACCTCCTAACCTTCAACCTACTAACCTTCAACCTCCTAACCTTCAACCTACTAACCTTCAACCTGATAACTTTCAACCTCCTAACCTTCAACCTCCTAACCTTCAACCTCCTAACCTTCAACCTGATAACTTTCAACCTCCTAACCTTCAACCTCCTAACCTTCAACCTGATAACTTTCAACCTGATAACCTTCAACCTCCTAACCTTCAACCTCCTAACCTTCAACCTCCTAACCGGCAAGGTTTAAGTCCTCTAATGGTTTATGAGTGTCCGACGAGTTGGGATGAGTTACAAGTATGGTGTAGGAGAGCGATACAGGCAGAACGACAATTAGCGATCGCATATCCACGGCCTCAACAACTATCTGCCCAAGACACCTGGAAAAAGTTGCTAGGAATTGCTAAGTTCCTAAGTCGCACCGGTCAATGGGCTACTTTGGTGCAATTGCAGGAGAAGTTGGATTTAAGCGATCGCACTGTTGAGTTAGGACTGAATGCTCTATCAGTGATTGGTTTTGAGGTTTCTTACCAGGACTCGGGGGTACAAATAAGCTGCCATCCAAAAGAGTGGTCTTCCGATTGGCCGTTGGCCACGCTACGCGAGCGGACGAATGTTGCTGGGAATGATGCGATTGCGCTACGCGCACGCTGCGCGAACGCAATATTTTTTGCTGCCATTGAGGAAGAACAGTTCCGACGTCAATATTTTTACCAGGTGCCTCTGTCTACCATTGCCGGATATAGCATGGTTGGTATCAAACAAGATTAGACGTAAGCATTCAGCAATCAGCAATCAGCAGTCAGCAGTCAGCCTTGGCCTTTGGCCACGCTACGGGAATGGCCACGCTATGGGAATGGCTGATCGCTGATCCCTGATCCCTGAGGGCTGATCGCTGATCGCTGATCCCTGATCCCTGATCCCTGATCCCTGATCCCTGAGGGCTGATCCCTGAGGGCTGATCGCTGATCGCTGATAACTGATAGCTGATAGCTAAATGCTTACAATCTGTGACACCTGCTAAACAGTCCACTAAGAAAACACAGACATTCAATTAATTGATACAACCGACTCTCTTTTAAAGAGTATCAACTAATTAAGCCGTCTAAAACTAAGCCAAATTTTTTATAGTTATATCCGGATTAGCCAGATTCAAGTCATCTCAAGGCTTTCAAGTATTTAGATTTTTTTTTAGAACCTGAGGAACCTTTTGTTTATTCCCAACGACTTGTAGAGAAAGGAACAAAAAATTAACGAATTTGAGGAAATAAACAATGCAAGGTTTACTGAAATCTATTTTCACCATTTCTACTTTGGCCGCTACAACAATTGCTCCCGTTTTACTAGGAAATAGTATGGCTTCAGCTAATCCAGGAGCAGATGATCTCAGCGTCAAAGGTACAGATGCTAGCTACATTGGCGTTGGTCTGGCCGCCGGTGTAACTAGTGATGGACAAGGGAATGACCAAAATATTGGTGGTAATATTACAACTCGTCTGACAACTTCAAAGCTTCCCGTTTCTCTACGTGGTGATGTTATTTTCAATGATGATAATACCGCGATTATTCCTAGTGTTTCTTTTGACCTAGGCGTAGCCAAAAATACTAATGTTTTTGCTAGTGTTGGTTACTCTTTTGTGGAAGATGACGGAGACAATACACCCATAGGTAATCAAGATGCTTGGGTGCTTGGCTTGGGTGCTGAAAGCCAAATTGCTAAGGATGTTTTGGTTTACGGTAATACTAAGGTAGGTCTTAACGCTTACGAAAATAGTTCAGGTGAGTCTGTCAGTGTTCAATTGGGTGCAGGCTATCGTTTCTAAACTTAGTATGTCCATTGTCAAAGGGAAAGGATGAAGGATGAAGGATGAAGGATGAAGGATGAAGGATGAAGGATGAAGTATAAAGGATGAAGTATAAAGTGTCAAATACTTCAACTGAGGTGACAACAATCCTCTTGTGCATCTACTCGCTTGAGCGAATCTACTCGCTTCAACCTTCCTTCAACTCTTCCCTTTCCTCTTTCCCGGTATCTGCTTCAATCACACTGAGTGGGTTTAGATAAATTTTAGGATTTATAAAGTTATCGATCCAATGGGCAACGGTAGTATTAGGATCTAATCATTAACCGTAATCCCGAGCGATTTATCGGGAATTATACTTATTCATCTTTTTAGATCCGTCGAACCAATGGTTGTATCTCAGACTCCTAAAGCCCGCAAACCCTCTAAGATTGAAGGAATTAAAGAACGCAGTAACTTCTTGCGTGAGCCGGTGGCAACTGAATTGCTACAGGATACTACTCATTTTACAGAAGACGCTATTCAAGTTCTTAAGTTTCACGGGTCTTACCAGCAAGACAACCGAGATAACCGGGTCAAGGGTCAGGAAAAAGACTATCAGTTCATGCTGCGCACTCGAAATCCTGGAGGATTTATTCCACCAGAGCTTTATCTGACTCTAGAGCAGTTGTCAGAAGAGTATGGTAACCATACCCTACGAGTAACTACCCGTCAGGGTTTTCAGATTCATGGCATTCTCAAAAAGAATTTGAAAGCGACAATTGCGGCAATTGTCCGCAATATGGGGTCAACCTTGGGTGCTTGTGGAGACCTCAACCGCAATGTTATGGCTGCACCAGCACCATATAAAAATCGACCAGAGTATCAGTATGCTTGGGAGTATGCTGATCGGATTGCTGACTTACTTACCCCTCAAACCGGTGCCTATTACGAGATTTGGCTGGATGGGGAAAAGGTAATTAGTGCTGAGGAAGCTCCGGAGGTGAAAGCAGCACGGCAGCGCAATGGTAATGGTACTATTTTCCAGGACAAAGAGGAACCAATCTACGGGGAACACTATATGCCCCGGAAGTTTAAGTGTTCCGTAACGGTTCCCGGGGATAACTCGATTGATATCTATACCCAAGATGTGGGGTTGGTGGTAATTACCAACGACCAGGGAGAACTGGAGGGATTTAATGTTCTGGCTGGTGGGGGTATGGGTCGTACCCACAATAAGGAAGAAACCTTTGCTCGTCTAGCTGACCACATCTGCTATGTGGAGAAAGAGGATATCTACGACTTGGTTAAGGCAATTGTGGCAACTCAACGGGATTATGGCGATCGCGTAAACCGCCGTCATGCCAGAATGAAGTACCTAATCAATGATTGGGGTGTCGAGAGGTTTCGGGAAAAAGTAGAAAGCTACTTCGGTAAAACCCTGGCACCGTTTAAGCCCTTACCCCCATTTAAGTACGAAGATTATTTGGGTTGGAACGAACAAGGAGACGGAAAGCTATTCCTGGGGATATCGATTGAGAATGGTCGGGTCAAAGATGAAGGGGATTTCCGACTCAAAACAGCTCTGCGGGAAATTACTGAGAAATTTGCCCTACCGATGCGGCTGACTGCTAACCACAATATAATTCTCTATGAGATTGACCCCACCCACCAGCAAACCCTGAATCAGATTCTCGAACAGCACGGTATTCAAGTTACTCCAGAAGGAATTGAACCGTTAGTGCGCTACTCCATGGCTTGTCCAGCTTTACCTACTTGTGGTTTAGCGATTACCGAATCAGAACGGGCGCTCCCTGGCATGGTTGAGCGGATTCGGTTACTGCTGGACAAATTGGGGTTAGAGAAGGAATATTTTGTGATCCGAATGACCGGTTGTCCCAATGGCTGTGCTAGACCGTATATCGCAGAGTTGGGATTTGTCGGTAGTGCACCAAAGGCTTATCAAGTGTGGCTGGGAGCTTCACCAGATCAAACTCGGTTATCACGAGCCTATGTCCAGAAAATGCCAGAAAGTGAGCTGGAATCTTTCTTTGAACCAATTTTTGTGCAGTTTCGGCAAGAGCGCAAACCAGAAGAGAGTTTTGGGGATTTTTGCGATCGCATTGGCTTTGATGCCCTTCGGGAATTTTCTGCTAACTATGAGCTAGGTAGCGGTATAGTTAATCCAGATGCCAAGCTAGCAAGTAAGAAATCCTCAGCTAAGAAATCTTCTACTGCTAAAAATCGCCGTCGAATTAGCATTCCCGAAGAAGTCCATGCTCGTCTTAAGGAAGCTGCTGCTAACCAAGGGAAAAGTATGACGGAGTTGGCAGCAGAGGCTCTGAAAGCTTATTTGCCATAACTAGGTTAGCAGGTTTAAGGCTGTCTGTCAGAATGTAGAATGCATAATTTAGAATGTAGAATGTAGAATGTAGAATGCATAATTTAGAATGTAGAATGTAGAATGCAGAATGCAGAATGTAGAATGCAGAATGTAGAATGTAGAATGTAGAATGTAAGCAGGTACACAAAATTAATTACACATTTCAAAAAACTCAAAGGCTTACAATGTAAGGGTTACAGAGATGGCGAGTAGGTAATTAATCCTGCGATCGGTGCTTATAATTCTAAATTCTAAATTCTAAATTCTAAATTCTAAATTCTAAATTCTAAATTCTAAATTCTAAATTCTGAATTCTAATAAATTCTAAATTCTAAATTCTAAATAGTTAGGGATGATATGAATTGGTAGCAAGAGCAGTAGATACTTGTTGGATTAGAGCTTCTTGGGTAGAGGAGTTATCTAAAACTAGATCAGCAAGTTCTATTTTTTGCTGGAGGGGGAGTTGGCTGTTGATCCGGGCTTGAGCTTGTTCTTTAGAGATGCGATCGCGTTTCTGGATCCGTCTGAGCTGTTGTTCTGGTGAGCAGCTGACTACCCAGATTTCTGTCACTAAGTCTGTCATCTTAGCTTCAAATAGTAGAGGGATGACTAATATCACTGTCGGAGCAACTAGCGATGCAGCGCGGTCTTGGGGGTTTCCCCCACTCGCTATTGCATCAAGAAAGGTATCGAGTTCAGATCGGAAGCGATCGCGTACATAAGGATGGATTTGTTGCTCTAACCACTGTCGCTCAGTTGGGTTACTAAAAATTATCTCTCCTAAGCGTTTACGGTTCAGGGTACTGTCACTGTGCTGCACTTGTAAACCGTAGCGCTGATAAATCTGTTTCAGGATTGGTGAATCTGGTTGTACTGCTTCTCTGGCATAGATATCCGCATCTAAAATTGGTAGCCTGTAGGTATCAGCCAGGTAATTCGATACGGTGGTTTTTCCCGTAGCGATACCACCGGTTAGACCAATGATGCGTTTTTGATTCATGGGCGTTAAGTGTAGAATCAGTGGTTAGATCAGGGATGCGATCGCACCTGTTGGTCACAAATCCGTGCTACCAGGTGGTGGGTTACCACCCAATTCCCTTCCCCTAACTTACCCTAAAGTAGCTGAGGGCTGATATCAGATCAGGATGATTACCCTTAATCAAAATCTCCCCCATCTCCCACACTCCCCGCGCCCGGGCCCCACACTCCCCACACTTCCCGCGCCCGGGCCCCTAGATTATAGACCTCTCCAAAAACTTGAAACTTTCTCAGGCACTGCTTTTCAGCGATCAAATTGACCAAGTCAATTTTACGTTGAATTAACGCTATAATAAGCTTAAGAAGCTATTGATGTTAATTTAGCACTAANCATAACTATCAGGTACACCTGTTTCCTTTGCTATAGCTGATAGCTGATAGCTGATAATTTAGCATTCACTTTTTTTTATACTAAAATTACCCCCGGAAAAAAAATTTATAAAAACCCTTGACAATTAAAATTATAATCATTACAATAATCATTGTAAGCGATGCAGCGCGGTCTTGGGGGTTTCCCCCATGAGCGACTGCATCAAGACAACGTAATTTAGTTTTTTAGCCATGTCTACAGAATTTATTCCGAATCACAACAATAATTCCAAGAAACAACGTATTAAGTACATTAAGGGCTCTCCTGAAGCAGTAACCAAGACTATTTACGGCCTTTGCGCACTCGGGTATGGGTCGGTTTCCGACTGGAGCCCTTTGCAACCGACGGGCATTCCGGGGCAAGTAATTAGTTTTGCAACTAAGTATCAAACTTGGCGTTAATAGGTTAAATTTATGGGGGGGTTTCCCCCCCGGTCTGGTCCGGTAGGATCACATCCGGATTGATTCGGAAACTGATAGACAAGACAATTGCGTTTACAGTATTGAAATAGCCGTGGATAGTATTTCTACGGCTATTTTTTTTTGTAAGCTATCAGCTTAAGCGCTACGCGCACGCTACGCGAACAGCTATCAGCTATCAGCTATCAGCTTAAGCGCTACGCGCACGCTACGCGAACAGCTATCAGCTATCAGCTATCAGCTTAAGCGCTACGCGCACGCTACGCGAACAGCTATCAGCTATCAGCTTATGATTGGGGCTACACCTATGGTGGGCAGTGCCTAGTAACGGGCTTTGTCAGCTGATTTGTATCAAGCACTGCCCACCCTACATGAACTAAAATCAATTAAATTGATCGTAATGACCACCTATTGCAAAAATATAAACATAGTTATCATCAAATTTGTAAATAAGGCGATCTTTTTGAGAAATTATTCTTGACCACAACCCCGATAAATTATGTTTTAACGGTTCAGGTTTTCCCATTCCTTTAGCGGGATCGTCTCTCAGCATTTCTTTGATGATTTTACAAAGGGTTTGATGGAGTTTTTTGTCTTTTTTACGAAGTTCTTCGTAATTTTACCAAGTTTTGCCCTCAAATACTAAGGATATCATCTAGTTCTTCCTGATTGGGAGAGTAGCCTTTATTTTGGGTATGGGTAGCTTGAGAATGGTTAATCTGTTCCATTAAATGGCTATTTTGTAATACATACAAGGTTTCTTGTTGTTGTTCCAAATCTTCGGCACTAATAATAATAAAGTATCCCTGATTGGGATCGGTTATTTTGAGGGTAGTATGGTGATTGATGACTTGTTTAATAAAGTCTTGGATGTTAGTTTTAAATTGCTTGATAGGGATAGAGTTCACTGTTTTTTCCTCATTTATACTTAAGTATAGCAGGTTAATATAGCGGTTTTAAATTAGGTGAGGTAAAAATTTGTTGGTGTTAGGGAGTAGGGAGCAGTAAAGTCAGAAGAGGGAAGAGAGAAAAAATTATGTGTACCTGATTAGGTAACAAAGCGCTATATTTCCTTGAGTTGCTTGTAAGCATTCATATCAAGTCCGGTTGAATATCCATAATAAAAGTTTATCGAAGGCAGCTATGCTGAAGTAAAAGAGTAAGGTTTCAAGGTAATGGTGCGATGCGCTACGCGCAGCCAAAGGCGATTGACCTTAGGTCACGCTTCGCTTCATCGCAACGGTAGAAATCGGTTTCAGCTACAACAACCTATTCCTGGATGTCTTTCTGAAACAGTTTGTAGGTTAATAAACACTGCTTTATTGTGTTTATTAAGAAATATTGCTAGTTTATTGACAAAAACTGCTTATTGTAGTTTTTTACTAAAACTAAACTTCCCTAGTATAGATGCAATCGCTTTTAGCGCAGCAAAGCTGATTGCAAGGGCAGGACGGTAGCAGGGTTGTGAGGGAGCCTATGTGCCATAGCTTATTTATTCACACGTAAATATTTCCGGAATCCTGATTTATTGACTGTAATCTGTACTAAGAAGCGATGCAACATTCACTTCAACATCAAATGAATTGTGATAATTTTTGTTCCCTACTCCTTACTCCCTGTTCCCTTTCGTATATATGATGATCGCTGATGAAAGCTAAAGAAGTTCTGAGACTATATACAGCAGGAGAAAGGGATTTCCGTAGGAAAAATCTTAGAGGTGAGTCATTCCAGGGGGAAGACCTTTCAGGTGCAGATTTTAGTGAAGCTGATATTAGAGGGGCTAATTTTAAGAATGCTATTTTAAGGGAAACTCAGTTCTGTAAGGCGAAGGCCGGATTACAAAAACGGTGGGTAATTGTTCTTCTATTGCTTTCATGGGTAATCTCAGGAGTATCAGGAATTACCAGCGTATTTGGTGGGGAATTAGTAGAGCCAATATTTAGCTCTAACGACGTGGCAGAGCAAGGTTACAGTTGGATGATTTTATTTGTAATAATTGTCTTATTTGCTATTATCATTCGTCAAGGTATCCGAGGATCCTTAGCCGTAGCCTTAGCCTTAGCCGGAATCTTCGCCGGAGCCGGAGCCTTAACCGGAGCCGAAGACTTAGCCGGAGCCCTAGCCTTAGCCGTAGTCGTAGTTTTCGCCGGAGCCATACTCTTCGCCGGAGCCGTAGCCGGAGCCAGAGCCGTAGCCGGAGACGTAGCCGGAGCCGTAACCTTTCAGGTAGCCGTACTTTTAGCCGGAGCCTTAGCCGGAGCCGGAGCCTTAGCTGTAGCTGTAGCTGTAGGTTTACTTGGTACTTATCTGGGCTGGCGTGCTCTAAAAGGGGATCCCCGAGATGCCTCGATTCTGAGTATTGCTATTGATTTGGCTGCTATAAAAGGTACCAGTTTTTACAATGCGGACCTAACCGATGCCGATTTTACGGGAGCCATCCTCAAAAGTACAGATTTAACAAAGGCTACTCTCACTCGTACGTGTTGGCAAAATACTGCTAAGCTTGACCGAGCTAGACTAGGAACAAGCTACCTTCAAGATCAAAAAGTTAGACAATTGCTGATAACTGGAGAGGGACAAGATAAAAACTGGGATGGCCTCGACTTAAGAGGTATTAATTTAAAGGGAGCTAATCTACAAGATGCTAGCTTCATTGGAACAGACTTAAACCGAGCTAACTTAGAAAATGCTAATTTATCCAGAGCTAAGTTAGTTCAAACGTTACTAGAAGGAGCAGATTTAACCGGAGCCACCTTAACGGGAGCGTATATCGAAGATTGGGGAATCAGCAATACTACTAAACTACTTGAAATTGATTGCGATTATATTTTCCTGAAACTACCTAGTAAAAATGATCCAGACCCTAAACGTCGTCCTGCTGACCAAGAGAGAAACTTTGAACCAGGGGAATTTGCTAAATTAGCTCATAAAATTCCTAATACTGTTGATTTAATTTTTAAAGATGGTATCGACTGGCAGACTTTTCTGAAAACTTTTCAGGAGCTTCGAGTGGAAAGCGATACAAGCCATACAGAAGAGCTACCAGTCATACAGACAATGGAAAATAAAGGTGACGGTGCTTTTGTTATTCGTGTCAAAGTCCCTGACAAAGTTGATGAAGCTGAATACGAGCGAAAATTTTGGGCAAAATACAAGCCAATGTTAGAGGCTAAAGATATAGAGATAAAGTTTTTATATGAACAAATCAAAGATAAACGTCAAGAAATCAAAGATAAACGTGAAGAAAATACTGAATTACTAGGAATTGTTAAAACAATGGCAGATAAAGAAACTACTAGAATTGATAATATTGACATGCGTAATCAGTCTAATGCCAAGTTTAACATTGGTGCTAACTATGTCGAAAAAGGTGAATATGTTAGTAGTCAGGAAAGCAATGCTAAGCAAAATAACTACGAAGCACCTGACAAAAATCTAACGGAAGCAGCAGCAGAAATCCAGCAACTTCTGGAGCAACTATCTCAGAGTAATCCCACTAGTACTGAGATTGAGAAGTTAACAGTTGTAGCGAGGGCTGCTGAGGAAATAAAGAATAACCCTACCCTCAAAGCTAAGGTTATCAATGCTCTTAAATCAGGAGGAGTAGAAGCTTTAAAGGAAGCCATAGACCATCCCTTAGTTAACATTTTGATGGCTATGATTGAGGGATGGATAGAGGCTTAGCTATAAAAAACTAAATATAAGGTCAATAAAGCAGATGAGCAAAAATACCTTAACCCAAGAGCAATGCCAAGAATTAATACAACTGCTTTCCAAACGGAAAGATAAGCTGGACGGAAGAATTACCAAAAATAATAGCTTAACCCAAGAGCAATTAGAAGAATTAGTAAAACGGCTTTCCAAACGTAAAAATGAGCTGCATGGAAGAATCCCCATTACAGCGGTGATGGATAGTTTAAGGGACTTAGAACTATCTGATCTACTTCTTGAAAGTGATATTTATGAGGTGTGTGAACCAATGGATAGAGAATCGAAAATCAAGACATGGAAAAACTATTTTAATTTTGCCTTAATACTAATCATTTTGACAGCACCATTATTTACATTTGGAGGGTATAAAATCCGAGAATTTATTGTGGCTAATTTTCCGGAATTAGTAGGAATAACAAGCAATAATAGTGATTTTAATATACAAGTCAATAATCTACAAAATGAACTAAAAAAACTAGAAATCGAAAATGATAAACTAGAGAAAATAAATCAAGAACTAAATGCTAAAATCGAAAACGTTCAACCTCTTGTTGTTCCTTCTCCAGTAATTTCACCAACTCCGACAGTCGCAACCACTATACTTACTCAAAATCCAGCAAAATCAGTTAAACTTGAAGGTATTATATATAAATTTAAAAATTGCCAAAAATCCTTAAATGTAAATTCAAGTACTCAATCCATAAGTTGTGCTATATTAATTACAAGCACTAAAGAAAATGTTCAGTTGCGTTTATATTCCAATCGCACTTCTTCTCAAAGAAGTAGACTATTGGATCAAGGTAAAGAATATGTAGCCACAAAAGTTGAATTTGGTACATACAGTAGTAATCGCATAGGTTATGTAAAAAATAGCTTGATTAAGGATGTACCGATAGAAGCCATTATTGATTTTGATGGAGTTCCACTAGAATTAAACCAGATAGATATCCTGCAATTTACATCCTATTTAGAGAGTTCTTATTACAAAGGTAAACTCAATACTGAATTACGTAATTTGCCGGTTATTCCGGAAAAATAGAAATTATCTAATTTACAAATAGGTTATAGCGGTTTTTAATTAGGTGAGGTACAAATTTTAGGGTTTTAGGGAACAGTGGCGTAGGGTGCGTGATAAGACGGGCTCCCCTTGATTTTCCCCCTGTTGACATCGGTTGAGATAGCCCGGCCCGTAACGCACCACTGGATCAAACTAGAGATCCTTCCCCCTTGCCTCAGCGCAGCCCTATAAATAATTTGTCTGTAGATAACTTAAGGTTAGGAAAAAGATAAGATTTGAGACAATCCCCTCTACGAAACATTACGTTCTGATATTGATCATTTACCAAACAACAGACCGTTACCGTCGGTTGCTTGGGGCTACCAATAAAGTATTTTCCGCCAATACCGAGATAATCCACAATCCAGTATTCTGGAATCCCCAAAGCTTCGTAATCTTCATACTTACGAGCATAATCATTCTGCCAATTTGTACTAACGACTTCAACCACAAGTTTTACTGTAGTACCCAGAGTTATCACTGGTTCCCTTGCCCAAAGTGGTTCGTTTACCAATTCTCCCTCATCAAGGACAACAAGATCTGGTCTGAAAGCGTTGAAGGTTCCCAAGGGCTGAATTAAGCAACGGTGTGGGATAAAATAAGGTACATCTAAACGATCTATTTCTACGTTAAGCTTTCGGCTAATCAACGCAACTACTTGCTCGTGGGGGCCAGTTGGTTCCATCTCAATTAGCTCTCCATCAATGAGTTCGTAGCGTTCATCATCTCCATACTGAGCAATAAATTCTTCTGGACTGATACCGGTTGTGGTTGCTGATAAAATCATAGAGCGGTCTCCTACTAAAACCTTACTGTTATCAACACCTAACTAAAATGTAAGCTATCAGCTTATGCGCTACTTGAGGTGCTTTTGAATAAAACAGGCACCTGGGATAAAACCTGGATGCAGGGTGACAACTCCGTTTTCTGGTGTACCGGTATCAGGAATAGTTTGACCGAAGAAGGCAGTAGTCGTCTGCTGCTCGTCGTTAACTTCCGTACCTGCATCCAGAACTTGAGAACCGAGAACGGTAAAGTCAGCTCCAGTGAAATTACCTTCTTCATCAAAAATCTCAAAAGCCAAGGGGTTGCCATTAGCAATGAAAGCATCATTACTGGGAAGAATCATTGCTGCGTAGCTGAAGTAACGGCTAGTAGAATCTACAGTAAATGTGGCTTGGGCAATATCCCCAGAAGCAACTGGACCATTTGGACCAGGAATTACCCCATCAACTGAACCCGCACCACTAGCAAAAAACTCTTGACTAAGCACTGCTGCATTGCCATCCTCTGCAATCCGCTCAAGTCCTGGTGAAGCTGCCTCACCCCGATCATAAATATCAAACAAACCATTATGAAAACCAACCCAGACTGGAGTCAATAACGTGCCGTTTTCCGGTGCCAGGCTTTCAATTGTCACCTTAAGGGTGGCTGCTGTTGCCCTAGATGCCATGGCTAGTGTAGAGGTTACCGTAACCATGGTCACGATTTTGAGTGATTTAATAATTGAATGCTTCATGGTGATTCTGATCAATGAGATCAATATGGTAGATTTGTCAATGAGTGTGTTGCTCAACTATCTATACAGCTACATCATTATCCGTAGAGTGTAAGTATTCAGCTATCAGCTAATGCGCTACGCGCACGCTACGCGAACAGCTAAAGGCCTTGGCCGTTGGCCACGCTACGCGAATGGCCACGCTACGCGAACAGCTATTAGATGCTTTAACTGCTCGGGGTTGGATGAGTAAAACAAGCAGGGATTTTCAAGCAGCCGTATCAGCAGCCCCAGCTTGTTTACTACCGACCGTTGATTAGCTGACGACTGACGGCTGATAGCTGAATGCTTACCGTAGAGTTAATCAGCTAAGTGTTCAAAACTTAGTGTTCAAAACTGATTTTGCTGGCACCGTATCAAGTGGTTAATCCTAGGTTAGTAGCTTGACTAGAATTATTGGTTTCTTGGTTTAATTGTTGCTGAATAGAGGCTGAAAATTTGCTGATAATTTACTGATAATTTTCCGCCTCTCTCAGCCTTGTCTCATGACGTGATATTATCTAGGGTTGACTACTTATGCTGGAAGGGTGTTCGTTAATTTAATTAAAATTAACCATTTAAAATTAACCATTTACAATGGTTAATTAACACATTACAGGTGACATATCACACTTACGTTGAAGATTTCTGTAGCGGTCGTGGTTCATCTTGAGCAACGACAATTAAATAGTCACCATTCTCAAGTTTATAATCTGTCGGTGGATTGGAGATAACATCTCCTTCAATTCCTTTTTGTACTGCTAGGACAATACTTTGATAGGCTTGCTTCATATACGTAAATACTTCCATAAAGGAACTACCCACCCGAGATTCAGGTATCGCAATTTTATAAAGCTTGTTGCCACTTTGAGTACTTAATATTTCAGAGACAACTTTGGTAATTCCATGGTTAAGAGCAGCTTGGGAAATGAGCATGCTACTTAACTCACTGCTAACGATTATTTCGTCAACCTTAGCCCGCTGACAGGATTTAACATGAGTTTCATCTACCAGCTCCACAACTGTGTAAGCGTTGGGATTAATACTTTCTACTGTCAGGGTAGATAGTATAACTTTGGCGTCGCGAGCTGTTTCATCTATGCTGTCATCCCCTAAAATTATAACAGTTCTAGCCTGGATCAAGTTGGCTCGATTCAAGGTTTCATCACATACGTTGCCCTTAATAAAAAACAAATTATTGTCTTCGATAGGCTTCCGGTCTATATTGGCAATTAAAATAATTTTATCATCTTGAGTTTTAGGAAACTTTCGCAACTCATTTATAATAAATTGTGCTCTAGAATTCCATTCGGAAATAATCAAGTGATTGTTAAATTTATAAGACCCCATACCTAGATCATTTTTAATTTTTTGATCGACAAAAATACCAGCGAGGGTAGCGGTGAAGATGGCTAAGAATCCAATCCCCACAAACATATCGAGAATAGCAATAAAGCGACCACCAACTGTGACAGGTGTGATATCACCATAGCCAACAGTTGTTAGGGTGACGATGCTCCACCAGAAAGCATCTGCTTTTGAGATATCTGGTTCCAGCCATGATATAGTGATGGTGTTAATAGTAATAATTATAATAATAATAATCATTACTTTATCAAGGTTTTCACTGCGCAAAAAATTCCAGAATTTTCGATTCCATAGTAAGATCATTTGACTTAGAGGTAATGGTTAGATCATGTCGGTTTAAGTAACTATAATATCCCTTCACGGGGATCTATTCTCGGGTAATGGCTAAGCTGCGGGTGCATCTAATTTATAGATTGAATCGGCAAGGGTGCAGGGGGGCTCAGGAGCTCGGGAGTGGGGTTTGGAGTGTTTCAAGTTTACTGAAAACTATACAAAAACTATACAATTTCAATCTGCGATCGCTCAAGCTGAAAGCTAGAGGGCGTTCGGCAAAGGTCTGAATGCTTAGGTTTAACATTACTATAGGAACGGATAGCGCTACTATTGTTAAGGAGTTTAAAGCCGCTGTCGGTCATGCCAAAATCCTCTAACCCCAACCACACCCAAGACCACACCCCTAACTCTGCTCAAAACACCATTCGGATTCGGGGGGCTAGACAGCATAACCTGAAAAATATTGATCTGGAACTGCCACGCGATCGCATTATTGTCTTTACTGGTGTTTCCGGTTCCGGCAAATCCTCCCTGGCATTCGACACTATCTTTGCGGAAGGACAACGCCGTTATGTAGAATCCCTTAGTGCCTATGCTCGTCAATTCCTGGGACAACTGGATAAACCGGATGTGGATGCCATCGAAGGCTTAAGCCCCGCTATCTCCATTGACCAGAAATCTACATCCCATAACCCCCGTTCCACCGTTGGTACAGTTACAGAGATTTACGATTACCTGCGATTACTGTTTGGAAGGGCTGGTGAACCCTATTGTCCCCGATGCGATCGCAATATTGCTCCCCAGACCATCGACCAGATGTGCGATCGCATTATGGAACTCCCTGACCGGACTCGCTTCCATATCCTGGCTCCCGTTATCCGAGGCAAAAAAGGCACTCACAAGAAACTATTATCCAGCTTAGCCACCGAAGGATTTGTGCGAGTCAGAGTCGATGGTGAAACCTTTGACCTCTCCGATACCATCGAATTGGATAAAAATTATACCCACAACATTGAAGTGGTGGTTGACCGTCTCATCAAAAAGCCTAGTATTCAAGAACGGATTACCGATTCCCTTGCTACTTGCCTAAAACGTTCTACTGGAATTGCAGTTATCCAAGTTTTAGATAATACATCAGCACAGCCAGCAGAGGTCAAATCTGATCATAATTATAAACGTACGGCTCGCAAAAAGGGTAGTTCATCTGACCAAGACCTTCCCCAAGAAATCGTCTTTTCAGAAAACTTTGCTTGCCCAGAACATGGGGCAGTAATGGAAGAATTATCTCCCCGATTATTTTCCTTTAACTCCCCCTACGGCGCTTGTCCATTTTGTCACGGTATCGGTAATTTACAAACCTTTTCTCCAGAACTAGTAGTACCTGACCCTACTCAACCCTTATATAGTGCTATTGCCCCCTGGTCAGAAAAAGACAACACCTACTACATCTCCCTACTCTATAGCGTAGGACAAGCCTATGGTTTTGAAATCCAAACTCCCTGGAATCAGCTAACCTCTGAACAACAAGACATCCTGCTCTACGGCACCGACGAAAAAATCTACATTCAAAATAATTCTGCTTATGGCAAAGAAAAAGGGTACTACAAGCGCTATGCTGGCATTATCCCGATCCTCGAAAAACAGTACAAAGACACTAGCTCTGAAGCATCAAAACACAAACTAGAGCAGTATTTAATTTATCAACCCTGTCCAGAGTGTCATGGTAAACGGCTCAAACCAGAAGCACTATCGGTGCGGTTAGGACAATATCATATTGATGATTTAACTAGTGTCTCAATTCGCCAATGTCGTCAACGGATTGATAACTTACAACTCTCCCCCCGCCAAGCTCAAATTGGTGACCTTGCCCTCAAAGAAATTAAAGCCCGATTACAATTTCTGCTTGATGTAGGATTAGATTATCTTACCCTTGACCGTCCAGCCATGACCCTTTCTGGTGGAGAAGCTCAACGGATTCGCCTAGCGACTCAGATTGGAGCAGGCTTGACTGGAGTTTTGTATGTATTAGATGAACCGAGTATTGGATTGCACCAAAGAGATAATGGACGGTTACTCACTACCCTGATCAAATTGCGAGATTTGGGGAATACCTTGATTGTTGTAGAACATGATGAAGAAACCATTCGCACTGCCGATCATATTGTCGATATTGGTCCGAAAGCTGGAATTCATGGGGGAGAAATTGTTGCTCAAGGGGATTTAGAAACTATAATAAAAAGTGAAAATTCCCTGACGGGAGCGTATTTATCAAAACGCCAAGTAATTGAAACTCCTAGTCAACGTCGAGAGGGAAATGGTCGTTCATTTGTGATTAAAAATGCTCATCGTAACAATCTCAAACACATTGAAGTAGAGATACCACTAGGGAAATTAGTCAGCATTACAGGTGTATCTGGTTCTGGTAAATCTACGTTAGTAAACGAATTACTTTACCCAGCATTACAACATCATCTGACTCGTAAAGTACCCTTTCCCAAAGAATTGGGTCAAGTTGAGGGACTCAACGCTATTAATAAAGCAATCGTAATCGATCAATCTCCCATTGGTCGCACTCCTCGGTCTAATACTGCTACCTATACAGGAGTATTTGATACCATTCGAGAGGTATTTTCTAAAACTATTGAAGCTAAAGCTAGAGGTTACAAGCCAGGGCAATTTTCGTTTAATGTTAAAGGGGGACGTTGCGAAGCTTGTTCGGGA
The DNA here is from genome assembly GCF_010692525.1 of Moorena sp. SIO3B2. NCBI lineage: Bacteria > Bacillati > Cyanobacteriota > Cyanophyceae > Coleofasciculales > Coleofasciculaceae > Moorena > Moorena sp. SIO3B2. Next base: position 69,405 of record NZ_JAAHHE010000003.1, on the reverse strand, counting down.
CAGGGTGTGAATATCATTGAGATGAACTTTTTGCCCGATGTCTATGTACAATGCGATGTTTGTAAGGGAGCGAGATATAATAGAGAAACGTTGCAAGTGAAGTATAAAGGATATTCCATTGCTGATATTTTAAATATGCCAGTGGAAGAAGCGTTGGAGGTATTTAAGAATATTCCAAGAGCAGCATCTCGGTTACAAACCTTAGTAGATGTGGGGTTAGGATATATTCACTTAGGGCAACCAGCACCGACATTATCTGGTGGAGAAGCACAGCGGGTGAAGTTGGCAACAGAATTGTCACGTCGGGCAACGGGAAAGACATTGTATTTAATCGATGAACCGACAACAGGATTGTCATTTTATGATGTTCATCACTTGTTAAATGTATTGCAGCGGTTGGTAGATAAAGGAAATTCTGTTTTGGTGATTGAACACAATTTAGATGTGATTCGCTGTGCTGATTGGGTAATAGACTTAGGACCAGAAGGTGGGGATAAAGGGGGAGAAGTAATTGCCTCTGGAACACCAGAGGAGGTAGCAGAGCATCCTAATTCCTATACAGGGCAGTATTTGAAGGAGGTTTTGCAGGAGTACCCGCGACAGGAAGGACTGCTAAGTGCTTAGTGCTTAGTGGGTCAGTTATAGGGCATGTTTCAGGGATGGCTTTTCTGATGCGATCGCTATTTGAGTTTCCATCCTAGTTGAGGATGATGCTAGAGGGAAGAGATTGAGATGGCAAGGCGAGACATATACCACAATACGGTTAAGCGTGCCTTACAAAAGGATGGCTGGACAATTACCCATGATCCATTTCCCCTACAGATAGGCCACAAACGCTTATCTGCTGATCTTGGTGCGGAACGTCTAATTAGTGCTGAAAAAGGAATACAAAAAATTGTTGTTGAAGTCAAGAGTTTTGTAGGAAAGTCTGATGTAAAAGATTTAGAGCAGGCTTTAGGGCAGTATATCCTGTATCGTCAAGTCCTGGATGAAATGGGTGTAGAGCGCTGTCTTTATCTTGCCGTTTCTAGACTGACCTTTAAAAACGTGTTTACCATAGAATTGGGAAAGGTATTGCTAAGGAACCAAATTATTAAATTAATTGTTTTTGATCACGATAGTGAAACGCTGATTCAATGGATACCAGATTAAACTACCAAGACATCATCAAAAAAGTATTAATGGAACACGCTGAGTATCGTGCTTCCCTACCTGACAGCTATGACTCTAAAGTGCTTTTCGATGATCAGCGAGGACACTATTTAGTATTAGACATAGGTTGGAATGATGACCAGTACCTACACGCTACACCCATTCACCTAGATTTAATTGGTGACAAAATCTGGATTCAATACGATGATACGGAAGAGGGGATTGCTACCGATTTACTGGAAGCAGGTATTCCCGCAAACGATATTGTACTTGGTTTCCGCCATCCTCAAGTAAGACAATATACAGGTTTTGCAGTAGGCTAAAGGTGGAATGCAGAATGTAGAATGCAGAATGTAGAATGAGGTAAAATTCAAAATTCTAATATTCTAAATTCTAAATTCTAAATTCTAAATTCCCTAATCCCTAATCCCTAATGACTGTCTATCTAGGCATCGATTTCGGAACTTCTGGCGCACGGGCAGTAGTGATCGACTCTGTTGGTACTATCTTTGCCGAGACTCAATATCCCTTTCCAATCCAAGCTATCACCATCGATACCGCAACACACTGGGAGAAGGTATTATTTTCCCTGATTGAGCAAATTCCCCAGTCAATCAAGGGTGAAATTAATGCGATCGCAATTAATGGCACCTCCGCAACAGTTTTGTTATGCGATCGCATCGGTCAACCTGTAGATGCACCCATCCTTTACAACGATCCACGAGGAGTAGCTGTGATGGAACAACTTAGAACCATTGCTCCTCCCAACCATGTCGTTTTAAGTGCTACCTCCAGCCTTGCCAAACTTCTCTGGTGGTATGACTGTACAGATCTGATCAGCAAAAGCTCTGCTGAAACTAATCCCCTATACTTCCTCCATCAAGCGGACTGGTTAGCCTTTCTATTGCATGGAAAACTAGGCATAAGTGATTATCACAATGCCTTAAAGCTCGGTTATAATCCTGAAAATCTTTGCTATCCTGACTGGCTCAAACAGCTACCGGTGTCACCCATGCTACCCAACGTCTTGGCTCCCGGTACACCAGTAGGAGTTGTAACCCCTGAGGTAGCTCACGGCTTGGGATTATCACCAGATTGTCTAGTCTGTACAGGTACCACCGATAGTATTGCCGCATTTATCGCTAGTGGTGCCAAACAACCAGGTGAAGCGGTAACCTCCCTTGGGTCTACCGTGGTATTGAAACTATTGAGTACCACTCCTCTAGAAGACGCCAAATTTGGGATTTACAGTCATCGATTGGGAAATTTATGGCTTACCGGTGGCGCATCCAACACGGGTGGAGCAGTACTACGCCACTTTTTCAGTGACAGAGAATTAGAAAGTCTCAGCTCTCAAATCGACCCGGAGCAAGAAAGTGCCTTGGATTATTATCCCTTACTTAGACCAGGCGATCGCTTTCCCATTAATGACCCTGATCTCCGGCCAAGATTGGAACCCAAACCCGATAATTCCGTGGAATTTCTCCAAGGAATGCTCGAAAGCATAGCGCGAATTGAAGCTAGGGGATATAGCTTGTTGCAACAGCTCGGAGCAAGTCCCTTAACCGGTGTCTATACTGCTGGTGGTGGTGCCAAAAATCCTACCTGGACAAGGATTCGAGAGCGTCAGCTCATGGTACCGATGTTGACATCCCTTCACACAGCGGCTGCTTATGGTACAGCACTATTAGCAAAGCAGGGATGCCTGTTAGGAGATCGGGTATAGGGTAATTGTGTCTAGGATTACTGCATGACCGAGTGACTGGGTGAGAATCTGCTGTGAATTATCAGCCCTGGATCAACCTGACCATCATCACTATCCCAGTTCGCCCTATACCCTAGAGCTCCTAAGCTCTAGATAATCCCCATGTTAGCCAATCCTAAGATAGTGCCTAGTCCTAGGATGTGACCGAAGCTGGTGGTTGCCAGTAGGGCGGGAAGACCCATGCCACCGAAGAACTCAGGCATAGGCAATGCCGGACCTGCGCTAGGATTCTGGATAGTAGCTTTTCCGAAGGCAATCGCTAGGACATTGCAGACAATCATGATGATTCCGACTGTCGGGCTCCATTCCAGGGTGTTGGGAACGGCAGATGCAGCAGCAAGCAAGATTGAGTAAGTCAATTTGTGTTCTCCTGTTTTTGATAGACTCTTACAGTGATCTCTTAAAGATTTAATCTTTTATAAAGATTTTACCAGCACGGTCTCATAATTAATTTTTTTGGAAAAGTCGATTCCGTTGCCAGTCTTGCTTTGATTACCCTTGATTAGAGAGCGAAAGCCCGTGATTACTAGACTTTTGGGCGGTGGGATTCGGTAAAATTAAATCAAGCCTTTATGTAAATAATTGTTAAGTAATCCCTGGTTGCTCAGTCAATGTTTCGGTAAATTTACATAAATTAATAAAAGCGGGATAAACCCTGGATTGATCAATCAATCCGGGTTGACCGGATTAATTCATCCTGCATGGCTGGTGATATCTTACGCCTAGCGGCGAGTATCACTAGCCATGGGGGGTTAGCTTCCTCCGCTCTTATGCCCCACACCTCAATGCTACGCCATGAGTGTGGGATGAATCCCGGACAGGAACTCTGATAAACAGCCTGAAAAACGTTATACTGAAAATAGTAGGGAAAACAAATTAAGAGCTAACCGCCACCTGCTAAGTAAAAAAAAGAACTTTTTTTAATTGTTCCGGTGCGGAGGGGCATCCCGTATCGTTAATAAAGCTTACCGAGTAACCGAACGCGCCCCGCGTCGGCGAAAGCCGATAGCGATGGCTGGTGTTGGTAAGAAGCCCACACTCAACCTGACAAGGTGAGTGTGGGAGTATGTCACCTGAAACTATAATTATGCTGCTGACGGACGCAATACTTTTAGATTACAAACGCTGTCGGCGTCGAGCTTTTTTGGACATTTATGGAGATCCCACAGAGCAAGACTCACCCTCAGATTTTCTGCTGAAACTGCAACAGAAAAGCCGAGACCATAAACAACAGATTCTGGCTACTGTGCCCCACCACTCACCCCGCTACCCCAGAACAGATTGGCACGCTGCTGCACAGGCCACCTTGAAACTGATGCAACAAGGGACGGAGTACATTTCTGGAGGGGTACTGTTGATGCCAACTGGTGACGGGGTGACATTGCTATGTTTTCCTGATTTGCTGGTCAAACAGCCGGGACGTTCTAATTTTGGTGATTGGATCTATGTTCCCACCACCATTAAGCTCAGCAAACGACCCAAGCCAGAGTATAAAATCCTTACTGCTTTTCGTGCTCAGCTGTTAGCAGCAGTACAAGGACATTGGCCCACCACTGGCTCATTAATTTTGCGTAACCAAAAGTGCTACACCGTGGTAATAGAACGATGGGTGCCACTGATGGAACAACTGCTATCGGAATGTATTGAGACTCTATTGCAGCGACAAGAACCAGAGGTGTTCATTTCCCGTCAGCGGTGTAGTCTTTGCTGTTGGTATCACAGTTGTTATGCGATCGCTAAATCTGTGGAGCACATTTCCCTATTGCCTGGAGTAACACCCAGCCGCTATCGGGATTTGGAGGCTTTGGGAGTAACCACAATCGAATCCTTAGCCACGTCTACGATTACTGAATTAGAGCCCAGCTTTGGTAGCTCAGTAGCTTTCCAGTTGGTGCAGCAAGCCCAATCTCAGGTACAAAACCGGGTGCTGCTTTATCCCAAACATTACTTTAGTATACTTGAATACGAACAACTAGAGCGAGGGAATGGTAATGCCAAAATCTCGGCAGACCTCCCGAATCAAGACTCTTTACCGACAGCATCTGTTGAGCTTTATTTTGATATTGAAGCACAGCCTGATTTGCCCCTGGAGTATTTGCTAGGGGTGTTGGTGATTGATCGACGCACTGAAACAGAGACTTTCCATAACCTATTCGCAGAACATTCTTGGCAAGAAGGATTCATCTGGCTACAATTTTTAGACTTAGTTGAGCGTTATCCAGATGCCCCAATCTTCCATTTTTCCAAGTATGAAGTTGACACGGTCAAGCGCTTAGCAACCCTTTACCAAACTCCACGACAGATAGTTAAACCCCTGCTAAATCGTTTCGTGGATGTTCATCAAATAGTTATTGATACTGTGACCATGCCAGTGGAGAGTTATTCTCTGAAAAATTTGGCGAGATGCTTGGGCTTTGAGTGGCGAGACCCCGATATGACTGGCTCCCAATCTGTGTGTTTGTATGACCAGTGGTTACAAACAGGCAATCACTCTATTCTCGAAATGATCCAGCGCTACAATGAAGATGACTGCCGCGCTACATATCACCTCAAGGAGTGGCTAGTCAACTTTTTGTCCAACACTTTGTCCAACACTTTGCCCAACACTTTGCCCAATACGATTAACTTTCAAAACTTAGCATGAAGTTATGCAACAATTTATTAAGTTATTAGATTTTGTAATCTAGCTGACACACACAATGTATAGGTAGATGCTAAATTAAATCTAAAGGGGGCTTTCGCCATCATTGGATGGAGGGGAGCCCTCTCTAGAATTTTAAGAGGTCTAGAATTTAGAGGTCTAGAATTTATTGAGGTCTAAAATTTATTTGATAAGAGGTGATTAATATGCTTCCACTTTTTCTAATTCTTTTGGTAACTGCCCTAGGGAGCATCTTGATATCTTGGAGAGTCTCTCACGAAATCCCTCGCCTATTGGGAGTAGGCAGTACCATTGTCTGTCTAATATTTGGTTTTGCTATGGCACCTTGGCCAGTACAGGTTTTGATGCTCCTATTAATTCTTAGCCTGGAACGATTTTATCCATTCAGCAGAACAGCTTCAGAGGCAATCTTAATCTCAAAAGTCTCCAACACCAAAAGAGAATGGTGATTCTGCCATAGTAGTAAATAAGGTTTTTGGTCTTGAAAAAAAAATAGTGAGCCCTAGGGTGCTTGATTCACGCACCCTATTGCTTAAGCCCTGGGATAGGTTATACTGATCACAGCCATAAACTGAGCCTTCGGTCATTGGTCGAGGGTAAGCTCAAGGCAAATCGGCTGAGAGCTCAGAGCTCTAAAGTGACTGCTCAAAGTATTTTTCGGTTTTTTTCAAAAAAAGCCTTGACAAATACACCAGTCATAGATAACAATAGTAAATGGTTCAGAGATTGGGACTGTAGTTCAATTGGTTAGAGCACCGCCCTGTCACGGCGGAAGTTGCGGGTTCGAGCCCCGTCAGTCCCGTAGAAGAAATGTAGGATACTATCGACTCCTCCTAAAGATGATCCTGAAGATGATCTAGTCGGAGTAGTTGATTGTTGCAGGTACAATAGAGACGAAAAGACTATAGTAATTAGGTTCTTAGCAATCAGCTGTGACAGTTAGAGTCCGTATTGCCCCAAGTCCAACCGGAAATTTACACATTGGTACCGCTAGAACCGCTGTATTTAACTGGCTATTTGCCCGTCGCCACAGCGGTAAGTTTATTCTGCGCATTGAAGACACCGACCAAACGCGATCGCGAGAGGAATATACCCAAAATATCCTCGATGGTTTAAGTTGGCTGGGACTGGAGTGGGACGAAGGACCATTTTTCCAATCCCAACGTCTTGACCTTTATAGTGCTGCTATTCAACAACTCTTAGACCAGGGATTGGCTTATCGCTGCTACACCACAGCTGAGGAACTAGAACAACTGCGGGAAGCTCAAAAGGCAAGAAAAGAAGCCCCCCGCTATGACAATCGCCATCGAAATCTGACACCAGAACAACAAGCAGCATTTGAGGCGGAAGGGCGCAAGCCGGTGATCCGCTTTATGATTGATAATGACCGGGAGATTGTCTGGAATGATCTAGTCCGAGGTAAAGTCACCTGGAAAGGGAGTGACCTTGGGGGTGATATGGTGATTGCTAGGGCATCTCAAGAGAATGATATCGGTCAGCCTCTCTACAACCTAGCTGTGGTGGTGGATGACATTGATATGCAGATTACCCATGTCATTCGCGGTGAAGACCATATTGCTAATACTGCTAAACAGATTTTGCTCTATGAAGCCCTAGGGAGTGTAGTCCCAGAATTTTCCCATACACCTCTGATTCTTAACCATGAGGGACGGAAGCTATCCAAGCGCGATGGTGTAACCTCTATTTTTGACTTCAAAGCCATGGGCTTTACCCCTGAGGCGATGGTTAATTATATGACATTGCTGGGATGGTCTCCCCCTGATTCCACTCAGGAAATCTTTACCTTGGCTCAAGCCGCTCAAAAGTTCGGTTTTGAACGGGTTAACCCAGCTGGGGCAAAGTTTGACTGGGCTAAGCTGGATTGGATTAATAGTCAATATATCCACCAGATCAGTGCATCTGAGTTAGTGGACTTGTTGATTCCCTACTGGGAAAGTGCTGGGCACAACTGTGATCCTGTGGAAAATCGCCCTTGGCTGGAACGGTTGACTGCTATGATTGGGCCAAGTTTGACTCGCTTGCCAGAAGCAGTAGAGATGACTCGGATGTTCTTTACTGAGTCAGTTGAGTACACTGAGCAGGCCGTAGAGCAGCTGAAAAAAGCTGGTGCTAGTGAGGTGGTGCAAGCTATTCTTGAGCAACTGGGTAATTACCAACAGCTGAGTCCAGAGGAAGCTAAGCAGATTATTAACCAAGTCACAAAAGCGCAAAAGGTCAAGAAAGGATTGGTTATGCGATCGCTTCGTGCTGCACTAACTGGGGATGTCAATGGTCCTGATTTGATCGAATCCTGGGTATTGCTTCATCAGCAAGGGTTTGACCAAACTCGCTTGAAGGAGTCATTGCTTCAGGTTGCATGATCCCAACTGATAGGTAACTGATGGGTTACCGATTGGTAACCCATTTCTGATCCTGTTTAAGTCTATTGCACCCAATTGATTGAGAGGTTTCACTAGATGTATTACCCATCAATTCTTCTGCGGTAATTGGGGTTATTCTGAGAGTATCTAGAGGAACTAAAAACTCACCTTTTTGGAGCTTAATATCCAGGGCATCAAGGACAAACAAAAAATCTATAAGGCTCGCTGTTTGGTAGTCTTTAGCTTCATAGTCTATGATTTTTCCCTCGGTTAAACCAGCGATATCCGCCAGTTGTTTTTGGCTTAGATTAGCAGCTATACGAGCTTTGAGCAGAAGTTTTGGGAGATTTTTAATATCATCAAGTTTCAGAACAATTGGAGTACGATTGTCATGGTTGATGAGGGTTTCGTCTTCAGCAACTTCGGTTTTTAAAGCATTAAGATGACTTTGTAATGAATCGCGCTTAATCTTCCACCAACAATCATTTTTTTTGAGCTCTTCATCTTGAGCGTCATAAACAGATAAGTCAGATTCAAATTGACGAACTAATTCTTGGCTGTAGTCATACTGTCTTTGATTTTTAATCATGGTTCCCACCTCAATCCCTACGCAACTTTACATACCAAGCATTTCAGGTTGTTTCGTCGCCCCTTCAGGATAAACCCTCTATTTGAACTAGATGCCAAATTGCTCTTTAATACCTTGGATAAACGTCTTATCATCCAATTCTTTTCGATTAGCAACCATCATCCTGGCATCTTCGCCAGCAGTATATCGCAATTTATCAGTGCCGTCTGTCGCTGCTTCATAAATCACGTTAGCGACAACAATAGGCTCAGAAGCCTGATCAGGGAAAGATTCCATCGAATTGAACAGCTTACCAATTAATTCTTGATACTCAGTTAGGCTTTCATCGTTGCTCATATCAAGGGAGCGGCCAGCAAAATCAGTGTTGATAATGCCTGGCTCAATAATTTTCACTTTGCAGCCAATTGCTTCCATTTCAAAACTCAGACCTTCGGAAATCCCCTCAACAGCAAATTTAGTCCCGTTATATAATGAAAATAATGGAAAGGTCATTTTGCCACCAATCGATGAAATATTAATTAATATACCATCTTTATTTTGTCTGAAATGGGGTAGGATTGCTTTGGTTACATCTAACAGCCCAATAACATTAACATCAAATTGTCTTTTTATCTTTTCCCTGGGGGTTGCTTCTAAAGGGCCAAAAGCACCATAACCAGCATTATTTACCAAAACATCAATTTTAGCGAACTTTTCAATACCTAGCTGAATGGCTTTTGTAATTGAATTTTGGTCTAAAACATCTAGTCTTGTCACCAATACATTATCAAGGGTGGTTAGTTCTGTTTCCTTTTCTGGACTTCTCATGGTTGCAACCACGTTCCAACCTTTTTCCTGGAACAATTTTGCAGTTGCTTTTCCAATACCGCTGCTTGCTCCTGTAATTAAAATTGTCTTACTCATTTTGGATTCAAACTAATTTTTGTTATTTGACTATGACAATTCATGCTTGAATGTCGATTCAGTTTGATCCTATACTAACGAAGGGGGAAATTTCACTAGCAAGTTACGCCAAACTACATGCAACGTGCGCCAATCAAAAATTATTCACGTTATGTGACAAAAAGCGAAAAGATGACTGTTGTAAAAGACAGATAATGTATAAGGTACTCCCGACTCCCGACTCCCTAGGAGGAAAGTACCTCACCCACTTGAGAACTGCTATAGCTCACGCGCTAACTACTACTTGTCCTACAGGATGAGCCACACAAGTTAAAATCATCCCTTCGTTCCGTTCATCCTCTTTGAGAGCATCAGGTTCCTCGTCATACTCTACTTTCCCTTTTAGAAGCTTTTGCTTACAAGCACCACAGGCTCCCATGCGGCAACCGCTCGGTAATGCCACCCCTTCTTGTTCCGCCACATCTAGGATCACATCCTCTGCATCACAGGTGACTTCTTTCCCAGACTTAGCAAAGACTACAGTTGGTTCTGAACAGGTTGATGGTGATTTCACTAACTGTAGTTTAGGACGACCTTCTGCTTTGACTGGTTCAGGAGTCGGTGCTGCTGCTGTCTTTTTTGAGGGCTTTTTGCCACCAAAACTCTCTTCATAGTAGTTCTCCATCGGGAAGTCTAGACCGGCTAGCATGGCTTTCACCCCTGCCATAAAGGGATTCGGACCACAGACATAAATAATGCGATCGCGAAAATCAGGAGCCATCTCTTCCAGCATGGCTTGATTAAGTCTTCCGATATAACCCCACCAAGCTTGGTCTAGTTCTGGACGAGTGGTGGTAATAGCAGGCTTAAAGTTGGGGTGCAAAGCCGCCATCAACTCTAATTTCTGACGGAAGATGATATCTTTTGGGCTACGAGCGCTGTGGACAAAAACCACATCCACATCAGCCCCAATGTCACAAAGCCACTCAGACATGGACATCATCGGAGTAATCCCGCTACCTGCTGAAATGAACAGCAGTTTATTAGCAGAATGGTCAGCACAGGTAAATTTCCCCATTGGGCCATTTAATCTGACCTCGGACCCGACTTTGATGTTGTCGTGCAACCAGTTAGACACCAAACCCGCAGGTACATCAGGAGCATCGGCTGGTGCTGGCACTCGCTTGACAGTAATTTCCAAAGTATAAGGACGTGAGGGGGCCGAAGAGATAGAGTAGGAACGCTTGACTGGTTTGCCATCAATCTCCAAATCCAGAGTGACAAACTGACCTGGCTTATAGCTGAACAACATTGGCGGGTCCGCCACAAAGCGAAAGGTCTTGACATCATGGGTCTGATCAATGATCTGCACACAGCGGACAGTAATCTTACCCTTAGTCCACCGCTTCATCCCAGTGCTATTGCCATCTACCACTAGGTTCTGTTCCTGGTTAGAATCATACTCCTGTAGTTCTTTGACCAGCAGGACAAAGTCACCGATGCGGATAATATCCTGTTCCCTCAGGAGCCAGTTCTGGTTAACATCCATGTCCTCATTATTGATCCGAGAGCCATCGGTGCTACCGAGGTCAGCAAAGTAATACTGTCCCCCTTGGCATAGGATTCTGGCATGTACACGACTAACTACAGGACTATCCAGAACTAGATCACAACTCGGGTGACGACCAATAAGATACTCACCTTGAATCCCAGTTTTCCGTTTCAGGGTTTTTTCCTGTAACTCGTTGCTTTGAGAGTTGATAAGTATAGTTTTCAGCATGTTTCGTGTCACTCCAGATTACCGCAATAATCGGTCAATTGTGTCAATTACTCAGGACTTACCCATAAACTCTGCCGCTAGGGTGCGTTAATAACACACCATACTATATAAGTGCGTTTGCGTTTGTTACTCAATTTGGCATAAGTCCTGGTAATGAACTATGAGAGGATGATCTATGCTAACTTCAGGTGCCCTTGACCTTGGCGAATTTAATTCGCCAAGGTCAAGGGCACCTAACAATTGAATTAACACTGGATACCAGCATCATACTTAGTACCCTTGACCTCTCGCAAAAGTTCAGTGAAGGCGCGCGTTCCAATGGGCAGGTAAACTGCCCTTGGGTCGCGCCTCTTGGACACATCGCTATATACTTATCAGGCTTTTGGTAATTTTTTATGCAACAGCATTTTCTGACGGCTGCATGCTTATAGCAGAAGTCAGAAGTCAGAAGTCATTTGTCAGAAGTCAAACTCTTGCGCTTACAAAGGGTGTGAGACTTTTGTCATGTCCTAACTGCCCTGGCGACTGCTATACCTTAGAATCGCGACCAAAATTATTTCGCCGCTGAAACTTTTGATATCATCTAACGTCTGTACTAGTCAGCCAGAAGCTAGGGTATTTGATCATCCTAGCTGTTGACACTATTGATGTGTTCAGGAAGATTCATCTATATGAAATATCCGATGCGAGTGTTATTATCACTCCTGACCCTATGTACTATTGGCTTAGGGACCGATAACGTATCTGCTGAATCGAATCGATGTGGCCAGATTCGTACTGTGCGTCGCTTGGCGATTAGCGAAAACTTAGATAGCGATAATCTAGCTACCCTAGAATATAAGTACTGTGGAAATAGTAACCGACGTTCATCAAGTATTCAGTCACCACGAAATTCCTCTCAAGATTGCTTCGACCTGACCGCCATGGCAAAACTAGCCAGCATGACAGAAGAGGGAAGAAGCTTTTTGGGTACGATTGAAAGTTTACCAAAAGATTTGGGTTTAAAGCCCCGTCCTTCTAGGACGGCTTTTTCTTAAGACTTTGTATTGAAAGTTTGTACTAGGTGTGCTACTATAAAAGTATAAACAATAAACTAAAAGATTAGATAGATATTATCTAACAATAAGTAGACAACGTAAAAAATCGGCAAAAGAGTGCAGATTGCGTGATTCCGTCTAACGACTTGAACGTCTATGAAAAATTTAGATAAAAAAAGTACCTATCTATCTATATAAAAAAAAAGAAGGTACGGTGGGGCACACCGAAACCTAGATCTATGATCAGAACGCTTAGGTCGAATCGGCCTCTACTCTTTCTGGTTCCGACCTGGCTGAGCAAGTCGGCTCGTTGAAGTAAGAATCCCCGTTCTTACAGGACGGGGAGTGTCAAAGCAAGTTATCTGCAACGGTCCTAGGCAAGGTCAGAGGTCTTCGTTAGAGTGGCCAAATGGGGAAACAGCCAAATCAGGGTCAAAATGGAAGTATCCCAACGGAACGACTGCCAAATTGGGGTCAAAATGGAAGTATACTAACGGAACGACTGCTAAATTCGGGTCACAATTGAAGTATCCCAACGGAAAGACTGCCAAATTCGGGTCATCAGGTTCATGGAAGTATCCTAACGGTCAGACTGCCCAATCCGGGTCACGTTGGTATACCCCTAAGGGTAGGACTACTTCAGCTGATCGTTTACTGAGCCAGGGTTGTAGTATAGTTGGCACTACAGGATGCGATCGCATCCTCACATACATCAACCGCGATAACCGGAATGGCTATAACCGGAACCGCTATGACCAGAATGGCTATGACTCGAACAGCTATTATCAATCGAACCGCTATTATGACTCGAACCGCTCTGAAATGACCAGCAGAGACAATTTCTTGCGGGATTTGTCAATCATGCAAATTCTAGACAGGCTGACTAGAGTAGCTGATTAAGCTTCAAGGAGTAACAAGCAGCCTTTTAAACTAGTAAGGGTTTCAGTCCCGAGCATTGCACTGGGTGTAAGGTTTAGTGAATAATTGCAGCCGTAATTAAAACCCTAGACTAGATTGATTGACTAGACATCTCCAGAAACTCGGTTTTGACCCAGGCAGTGCAAGGGTTTGAGGTTAATTTTTGGAGATGTCTACTTAAAATTAGTCTAGGCATTAGTTTATTATTACCTGTCATTGTTTACTGATAATTTTTTAGCCAAGTTGGGAGCTAAATAGAACTGGACACCCGTTCGGCCAGTAAGCATTAAGTACGTAGCACAGCCTTTGGCCAAAGGCCACGCTGTGCGAACGACGCTGTGACCTAACCCATAAGCTAATAGCTGAATACTGATAGCTCAATACTGATAGCTGATCGCAATCTTAATTAGGATGTAAGATCGCTATAGGCTATATGGCCACGTGTGTGAGGATTTCTCTAAATGCGAGTTTTATTACTGTATCCCTTATTTCCGAAAACGTTTTGGTCTTATGACAAAATCCTTGAATTAGTTAATCGCAAAGTTTTATTGCCACCCTTAGGTCTAATTACTGTTGCTGCATTATTACCTCAAGAGTGGGAATTTAAACTTGTTGACCGTAATATCCGAGACGTAACCGAAGCAGAATTTGAATGGGCAGACCTGGTGATAATCTCAGCGATGATTGTCCAAAAAACCGATGCCCTAAACCAAATTAAAGAAGCCAAACGACGTGGTAAATTAGTGGCATTTGGGGGACCTTATCCTACATCTTTACCGGAAGAAGCAAAAAAGGCAGGGGTGGATTTTCTAATCCTAGATGAAGGAGAAATCACCCTACCGATGTTTGTAGAAGCTTTACAGCGAGGGGAAACTAGTGGAACCTTTCGCACTACAGAAAAACCCGATGTCACTCAAACCCCGATTCCCCGCTATGATTTGTTAGAGCTTGATGCCTATGATTCAATGTCAGTGCAGTTTTCGCGCGGATGTCCTTTTCAGTGCGAGTTCTGTGACATCATTGTTCTCTATGGCCGCAAACCGAGAACAAAGGAACCAGCCCAGCTTCTCAAGGAATTGGATTATCTGTATGAATTAGGCTGGCGGCGTGGTATCTTTATGGTGGATGACAATTTTATTGGGAATAAGCGTAACGTTAAGCTACTTCTGAAAGAGCTAAAAGTATGGCAGAAGGAGCATCAGTATCCCTTTCGATTTAATACTGAGGCATCTGTAGACCTAGCTGCGGATTCAGAATTGATGGAATTGATGGTGGAGTCTAACTTTGATGCTGTATTTTTAGGAATTGAAACACCGGACGAAGAAAGCCTTAAACTAACCAAAAAATTCCAAAACACTCGCAGCTCTCTAACGGATGATGTAGATAAAATAATCCGTGCGGGATTGCGACCAATGGCAGGGTTTATTATTGGTTTTGATGGAGAGAAACAAGGAGCAGGTTCCCGGATTATTAGTTTTGTTGAACAGGCTGCTATCCCTACAGCCATGTTTGGTATGTTACAAGCGTTACCCAATACTGCTCTATGGAATCGCTTAGAAAAAGAAGGGCGTTTGCGAGATAACACTAAAAAAGATATCAATCAAACCACCTTAATGAACTTTGTTCCTACTCGTCCCATTGAAGAGATTAGTCAAGAATATATCGAAGCATTCTGGAAGCTATACGAACCTGAACGCTATATAGACCGTGCCTATAAATGTTTCTTAAAGCTTGGCCCCCCTAAATGCAAAGCCCCATTCAAAATGCCAGAGTTGGTAGATTTGAAAGCTTTGGCGACTGTAATTTGGCGTCAAGGGTTTAAGCGCAGTACTCGCTGGAAATTCTGGCATCATTTATTTGGTATTTTCAGGCACAATCCAGCTGTGTGGGAACATTACCTTACTCTATGCGCTCACAACGAACACTTTCTTGAATATCGTCAAATTGTCCGGGATGAAATTGAAAGACAGTTAGTTGATACTAATCCTAAGTTGATGGATAAAAAATTAATAGAGATATAGGAATTATTAGCAACGTTTGGGGGACTTAAGGCAATAGGCAATAGGCAATAGGCAATAGGCAATAGGCAATAGGCAATAGCAAAGAGGGTTTTAAGCGATGCAGTGCTAAAACCCTCTCCCCCTGCTCCCGACTCCCGACTCCCGACTCCCGACTCCCGACTCCCGACTCCCGACTCCCGACTCCCTAGCACGAAAGTCAATCACCCAATTAAGAACTGCGATCTATGGGCTTTATACTTAAATCTCTCAAGGTGAAGGTGAAGTCGAGTTTTTTGGTTGTGCTAATAAATTCAATGATGACTTCAGTAGCAACTGCTGTAGTCATCAGCACTAAATTCCGAGCTAATGGATAATCACAAACATCATCATTAACTGGGGAAGGGACTCGATAATTTTCATTCCAAATTATCTCACTGTAGTCTTCTGCTAACCCAACATGAAGACAAGGAGTTTGGGAACTATCACAGTAATCTTTTACGGCTTGACGAGCGACACTGTTATCAAAGGTGTCAATGACTAAAGTAGATTAGACTTCACATTTGCTGACTTGAGACTATTTTCCCAAAATTGCTGGGTTGCCGAAATCAAACACACCAGCAATACAGCCAGTCATGTATGTAGCTAAAGTTGCTGCCCAGAGAGCTTTCCAGCCAATGGCGCTAATGTCAGCACGACGTTCGGGAACCAGACTTGCTAAACCACCAACAAAAATGCCAAAGGAGGCAATATGAGCAAAGCCACAGAGGACATAGCTGATAATCAAAATAGCGCGATCGCTAATTAATCCCTGGGCTGATAGCTGGGCTAACTTAAGATAGGAAGGAATCTCGGTTTGCAATAACCGTTGACCGATCAGCACAGAGGCTTGCCACAGTTCTTGCCAATTTAGGGAAACACCAGTCAGAAAGGTCAAGGGCAAAAACAGTACCCCAAAGATATTATCTAAGGTAATCACACTAAAGATATTACCGATTAGCTGTAGTAGGGGATTGTTACTAGCAGTCAAATTAGCCAAATAAGCAAAAAAAGTATTGACGAGTGCGACTAAGCCTAGGATGGCAATGACTACAGCGGCAATTCCCACAGCCATCCTCACTCCATCCGATGCTCCCACAATTAAACTATCGATGAGGCTAGGTTTTTTCTGATTCGGGTCTTCTTCCTCTGTTGGTACCTTCCCTAAGGTTTTGGGCACATCGGTTTCTGGCACAATCAGTTTCGCCATCACGAAGCAGGCGGGAATAGTTAGGATAGAAGCGGACATCAAGTGACCAGTAATGGTGGGGAAAGTCGGTCGCAACAAACTGCTATAGAGAGCCAATACTGTTGAAGCAATCGAACCAAAGCAGCATGTAAGAATAGCACACAGTTCGCTGCGGGTCATATCGGCTAAGAATGGCTTGACTGCGATCGCTGATTCAATCCCTACAAAAATATTCGCTGCTCCTGATAGGGATTCAGCACCACTAATACTCATAGTTGCCCGGAATAGTCTGGCAAAGACCTGAACCACTGGCTGGATCACACCCATTCGATACAACAGAGCAATCAAGGCGGAAAAGAAAACCACCTGGGGTAGGGAGCGGAAGGCAAAAATAAAGCCGAAATTCAGATTATCTGGAGTGAGGCGATCCCCTGGGACAGAAACGTAAGGAGTTCCCACTGCTCGGTAAATCCAGCGTCCCGCTGGACCAGGACCAACCATCAATTCTGGATCAGGAACAAAGGCAGAATTACCACCACCGAGCATAAACCTAGCTCCTGCTTCTGAAGCATCCAAGATAGCATTGAGAGCGTCATTCAAGCCGAGGATGAATTGGCGGGTGGGGGCAAACAGGAATATTAACAGTCCCATCACCAGTTGTAAACCAATGCCGAAAATGATCACTTTCCAAGGAATTAGGCGGCGATGCTCAGAACTGAGCCAAGCAATGAAACATAGGGCAAAAATACCACAGAAGGAAATAAGATTGAGATATAACGGATGAGACATGGGCCCTTGTGTTTTCAATTAGGCAATATCGTCAGCCATGAACTAGCACGACCAGATCCTATGGCAGAGGTACTGCCTCAAGCTAACTAAAACAATATCCGATTCAGGGGAATTTATAGATGGTACAACCCCTAAAATAGTCTCAGGGAAATCAAGAATCCCAAATTAACGTAACTATTGCTAACTATTACCCCCCGAGACCCCGAGAGGATTGCTATATATATGGATGCTTTTGCCCCCTTACCGCCTCAGTGGACCAAATCAGCCACCCATGCCTTGGAATTCTGCTGTCCTAGTTGTCGAGCATCTGTTCTAGAAGCTGAGAAGGTTTGGATTAATCGGTCCTCACCAGTGATGGGTGAAGACCACCGCCGGAAGTGGCAAGAGTTTTATCAATGTCAGTGTGGCTATGTATGGTGGGCTTGGAGTAGCGATCGCCCACCCTCAGAATTGAGCAATCGAGAGAATCCTCCTATCGTTTAACCCCCGATCGTCCTTCCCGTTCTTTGCGTCTTCGTGGTTAAGTAAAAGCACTCTCAATTTTATTTGCGCTACCATATTGTTCACCAAATTAACACCCTTAGTGTTAGATGACCAGCAGATCACCAGGTAAACAGGCAGCTCCAAAAATGCGAACGCAAGAGAACGACTGGAGACTTTTCCTACGCCTAGTCCCCTACGCCCGTCGCAGCAAAGGCCCGCTATTTATTGCAATTACTTTATTGATACCCCTGTCCGTAGCAAGTGCCATTCAACCCTTAATTGTCGGTCAGGTAATCTCTTTAATTCGTCAAGAAGATCGAACTTGGTCTTTCCTATTAGAGCGCTCTCTCTCACAGAGCATCAATATTCTGATCTCTATACTACTATTAACCATACTAATCCGGTTAGTGTTCGTTGGGATTCAGGGATTCGTGGTGGTGAAGATAGGTCAACGAATCACTGCTGCTATCCGGGAAGACCTATTTGAGCACGTCACCTCCCTAGCGGTGCGATTTTTTGACCGCACACCAGTAGGGAAATTGATTACCAGGCTCACTAGCGATGTGGAAGCCCTAGGCGATGTCTTTTCCACCGGTGCCATTGGCATCGTGGGTGATTTACTATCCATGATAGTCATTGCTAGTACCATGTTTTTGGTGCAATGGCAACTGGCATCGATCTTAGTGCTAATGCTCCTGCCAGTGACTACTATCATTATTTACTTCCAGAAACAATATCGCAAAGCTAACTACAAATCTAGGGAAGAACTTTCCTCCCTAAACGCTATGCTGCAAGAAAACATCTCTGGCATTAATATTGTGCAACTGTTTCGCCGTGAACAATACAATGCCGAGATGTTTCGCACGGTTAACCAAAAATACGTCACTGAAGTAGACAAAACCATCTTTCACGATTCAGCGATTTCAGCAACCCTAGAGTGGATTTCCCTGGTAGCGATCGCAGCAGTGTTGTGGAGCGGTGGTCATTTTATCCTCAAAGATCACCTGAGTTTTGGTGATTTGTCTGCCTTTATCCTCTATGCTCAGCGGCTATTTGACCCCTTGCGTCGGTTTTCAGAAAAATTCACTATGCTCCAAGCTGGTTTCACTGCAATTGAGCGCATCAGTGACATTATGAATGAAACCATTGAAATTCGTGACCCCGAAGGGTTGCAGGTCAGACGGTTGCAGGTGGCAAGTTCTCCAGAGTTTGAGGGAGGGAAACAAGACCGGAAACAATCTGGGGATTTACCGATAAAGCCTCCAAGCAGCTTGAATGGTGATCTAGCCCATCACTCTTCTAACTTATCCTTGGGCAATGGTTATACCGAACAACCGTCTAACCTTGGCCAAAAGGCCACGCTACGGGAACAACCTTTGACCAACGGTCACGCTACGGGAACAACCCTAAACGGAGAGATTTGCTTTGAACACGTTTGGTTTGCTTACAAAGAAGATGAATATGTTCTCAAAGACTTGCACTTTACCATTCATCCAGGGGAAAAAGTTGCTTTAGTTGGTCCGACCGGTGCGGGTAAAAGTTCCATTATTCGGTTGCTCTGCCGCCTCTATGAACCAAGCCAAGGGAGAATTCTCGTAGATGGGATTGATATTCGGGATTTACCCCAGGCAGAACTACGACGCCACATCGGGGTCATCCTTCAGGAGGGATTTCTTTTTGCTGGTGATGTTAAGAGTAATATTTCCTTAGGAGAAACCTACTCCATTGAGGCAATTAAAACCTCAGCGGAGGTGACGAATGTGGCTAGCTTTATCGAAAAACTGCCCCAAAGCTACGATACCCAGCTGCGAGAGCGAGGAACTAATCTGTCTGCTGGCCAAAAACAATTGTTAGCCTTTGCTCGTGCTGCAATTCGTAACCCCCAAATCTTGGTGCTGGATGAGGCAACAGCTAGTTTAGATGTGGCTACCGAGGCTCTGATTCAAGAAGCGTTGGAACGGCTGTTAGAACAGCGGACTGCAATTATTATTGCCCACCGGCTGTCCACTATTCGTAATGTAGACCGGATTCTGGTACTCAAGCGAGGAGAGTTAGTAGAGTCGGGAAGCCATGAGGAATTGTTAGAGCAAAACGGATTATACGCTAGTTTATATAAATTGCAGATGCTAGGAGATTGATGGCTAATCTAGCATTTTCATTTAATGTGAAACTAGGATTGATGGGAATAGGGAACAGGGAATAGGGAACAGGTAACAGTAGGAAAGAGCGATGGAGCGCTATAAGACCACGCTCAATCATTCCTTGTTGCCTTGTCCGAAGTTCCCTATTCCACCTCAAGTAGCACTATATATAAAAATTCTCGTTTCTGCTTAAGATGCGTTCGCGTAGCGTGACCGTTCGCGTAGCGTGGCCTTTTGGCCAAGGTCAATCGCTAACTCCGGAAGAGTGACAGGTTCTACAATCTGTCGTCCCACTGCTGCTGCCACCGGCTTTAAGCTATGAACCAAATCCACCATTGCTTCGATAGAAAGCGCCTGTCTAGCATCAGAAACAGATTTTTCTGGTTCCGGATGACATTCAATAATCAGTCCATCTGCACCAGCGGCCACTGCAGCTTTTGCCAGAGGTGCCACTAATTCCCGCTTACCCACAGCATGGGAAGGGTCTACAATCACCGGTAAGTGAGTCAACTGCTTGAGTGCTACTACTGCTCCTAAATCTAAGATATTGCGGGTATAGTTATCGAAACTGCGAATACCTCGTTCACACAACACCACCTGAGAGTTACCGTGACTGAGGATATATTCCGCTGCCATGACGAATTCCTCAACAGTAGCAGCTAGTCCCCGCTTTAGCAGTATCGGCAAGTCTTGCTTACCCAAGGCTTTGAGTAAGTCAAAGTTTTGCATATTGCGACTACCTACCTGAAGCAGATCAGCGTGGTTAGCAATAGATTCAATTTGCCCAATCGACATCACCTCCGTCACTACTGGGATTTGGTGACGCCTGCCGATATCAGACAAAATTTCTAGTCCTGCTAGTCCTAGCCCTTGGAAAGAGTACGGGGAGGTGCGCGGTTTGAAGGCACCTCCCCGCAATGCTTGTACCGGGGCAGCTTTAAGTTTAGTAGCCACTGTTTCCATCTGGGCGTGACTTTCTACGGTACATGGACCACCAATAATCACCAGTTCTGAACCACCGAAGACAACTTGTTCTGAGAGTCTAACGATGGTTTGGTGATTGGGGTTAGTAGCTAATGCTAATTTAGCGTTCAACATGGTTATGGACTCCTTAGTTACAGATTTAGTTACAGATATGGACATAAAAAAAACCCGGAACCTTCAAGGAACCGGGTTGCTGTGAAAGGTTGGCACGACCTAACTACCCGGAACGATTTCTGGGCCAAAAAAAGTAAAAGCCGTAAATGTTGTAAAGGTAGGTGGTCATGTCTTGCTCTTGTCGCTGCTTTACCTAAAAAAACAAAGGACCGCAGATTATATTGCTGCGGTCCACCGGGGGGTTCCATATGGAACTATCCTCACCTCCGGTGAACCTTCCTAAACCAAAAATAAAAGTAATAGCTGGGGCTGAACATGTCTTTTTGGGGCGTTAGCTATAAAAGTTTGGCAATTTCTTTTTACTGGTACTACCCTAGCAAGGGTAATCGCCTCATGTCAATAGTTACTGGGAAATCAGGAAAATTCTGAGCTACTACCCCTGGCTTCGATGCAGCCTAATCCCATTTATAGTCGTCTAGTCTTTCACGATTTTTGCCCAACACATGATTTAAGATCACAGTATTAGTGCTCATTGCTCAGTTTAACGAGGCAAAGCCGTTGAATGCTAGTTTGATTGAAGTCAAAGTTCATTCCTCGTTACGGGATTTTTTGCGATCGCAGGGTCAACCCAATTGGCCTCACCAATTGACTATGGCGAGGCTAGTGGCACGAGCCTTGCGGTTAGGGCGTTCTGCTTTGATACAGACCGGTTTAGAACCCTTGCAGGAAACCTCTCTACAGTCTTCCTATCGCCTGAGTTACCTGGCACCAGCCCTGGTTTGGTCTGGACCTGTAATCGTAGTGGCACCCTTATGGATACAAGAATGGTTGCTGCAAAAGGAAATTCCGCTTTTACAACAGTGGTTTGGTAGCGATAAGGTAATTCATACCAGTGATAGGTTTCCCGATCAACCGTTCCAAGGACTGTTGATTACCTCACCAGAATCGTGGCTAACAGACCGGTTGAAGCACAAGGGCTGGTTTCCTAATCACATCCCTACTGTGATTGATGGTGTGGATGACCTAGAATCTTGGACCAGTAACCAGCTTAAAGGCTGCATCCAGCCCCAAGACTGGGACGCACTAATGCAAGCCCATCCACAACAGGCTGATGTGATTCGGGATGTGCGGGTAAAGCTAACCAAAGCCTTATTTCAGCGCCCTGCTAACCCCTATGAGTGCTACCTGATTGAAGCAGATCAGCAAGATGGCTTGGAACAGCTATTTGATCGACTAAGTTCCCTCAGCACTGAAGCACAATCTCTGTATCTGCTGGAACCCTGGAAAGATTTTTGGGACTGCTGGCAGCAGTCAGGTCAGCTAATGTGGGCAACCGTTGCGCGATCGCAAGGTCAGTTTTCCTTATATAGCGCACCAGTAGAAGTCGCTACAGCCTTAAATCCCATTTGGTCGAGACAGCCAGTAGTGCTAATCGGTGGGGCTCTAGATTTAGAGAAAACTGCCTCTGTGTACCGTCAGCAGCTCGGATTAGACGAATTAACCTGTTTGAAGTTTTCCCCTCACCGACAGATTCAACTGTATTTGCCCGATCGTCTACCCATGCCCAATACAGAGCGATTTCAAAACGCTCTGACTCAAGAAATTGGCACCCTACTGACCCTAAGTACTGACATCACCAGACCAGTAGTTATTTTAGTTGGAGATGTCCCCCTCAAAGCCCAGCTAGGGGCAGTCTTAGCAGCAGAATTTGGTTCCCGGGTGCAGGTAGAAACCACCAGTCTCAGTCACAGAAGTATTTTGATTTGTGGCTGGGAATTTTGGCATACCTATCAAGCTCAAATCCCCCGTCCCCAACTGTTGATGATTGCTACCTTACCAATTCCCTCTTTGGAAAATCCATTAGTTGCTGGTCGAGTCGCTTACTACAAGCAGCAAC
>NZ_JAAHHE010000003.1:43254-45936 GCF_010692525.1 Moorena sp. SIO3B2 | reverse complement strand
CCTTCTTTATTAAAGCTCAGTAGCTGATAAAGTCTATCTCCTACTTTGACAACACTCCCTAACTCAACTCTCGATTGAATCATTCCTCCAGCCGGAGCATAGTATCTCTCGATGTTATCTTTAGATGCTAATTTCATTTGGTAGGAGTCTGGATCAGTTATCGGAAAATCCGGCAATTGTAACATTCCTTTTTTCGACAAATAGTTTTTGATACCGTATACTCCCCGTTTCACAGAATCTGGATTCATTTGCATCCCAGAACCCAATTCTAGAGTCCATGATTCAATATCAAACTGAAGGGTTCTGCCTAACTTTGCCAAGGCTTTCTCTAACCCTTGCCAAGGCTTAATAAATGCCTCATCGAAAGCATCCCCATCATACTCATCCTCATGCATCACAATTCCATAATCAAGAAGAAAGTCTTTGGCGCTTTCTTCCCGAGAGTAGAAGCCATACAAGAAATCAAGTCCTTGATTAGTAGAACTATGGATATCAATCACATAGTTAGCATCTACACATAAAGATTGCAGTTGATAGCGGTAAAGGTGACGAAACGGTAATCCCCTAGGGGAGTAGCAATCCTCTAAGTGTTGTTTCAAGCTAGACTGGATCCGTGCTAAATAGTTATTTCTGATTTCATCAGGATTAAAATTAAGTTGAGATTGGGCGAAATCCTCTAAATCATCACACTCTTTTTCATAGTCCCAAAAAATTCGATTCCAGTCTTGACCATCGTAAGGATTGAATCCTCCTGTGGCAAAGAAATGACTACGCTGATTAGTGCTAGCTGGATTACAAACAGGAACCAGCCAGATTTCCCCAGTCAGCTGAGTGTCATCCAGAGTGCTCAAAAAGTCAATCAACTGGTGAATCACCGCATTACCAACAATTTCACAACCATGGAGATTGCCTTGTAAATATGCCTTTTTTCCTGGTTGGGAGCCAACGAATTTATATACTTGGAGAGAGATGCGATCGCCTGACGTGAGTTGCTGAATTGGAATAGTAGAAATAGTTGGATTCATATAGCAGTTTGAAATTGGGTTAGGGAAAACGTCCTAGTTTTTAGGGAGTAGGGAGTAGGGAGTAGGGAGTAGGGAGTAGGGAATAGGGAATAGGGGGAATAAAATTGACTTTACCTCATAAGTATGATCAATACGTATGATCAACGGTATAGTTGAGCTTAACCCCTATGGTTTTAATGGGGTTAAAGATTTTGTACCATACCCTGGTATCCATCTAGTCAATCGGTAGGTGTTACCATTGAGGCAAAAGTTAGGAGGAGGCACGATGAGCGTTACGATTCCCAACGATATCTTCCAATCCACAGGCATGACAGAAGCCGAGCTAGAGCTGGAGATAGCCGTGATGCTGTATCAAAAGGAAAAACTTACCCTCGGCAATGCTAGTCGTCTTGCTGGCATGAATCAAATTAATTTTCAACAACTCCTTGCCAGTCGCAATATTTGTCTGCATTATGATGTAGAGGATTTTCGAGAAGACCTGCATACTCTCGAAGAATTAAAGAGCCTGTGAAGATTGTCAGCAATACCTCTCCCATTACCAGTCTGGCTGCTGTAAGACAGTTAGAACTTCTGCAACAACTGTACCGGCATATAGTAATCCCGCAAGCTGTAACCTTGGAATTGACTGGTGCAGGCCCAGCAGTACCAGGAGCTAAAGAAGTCCAGACATTCGGGTGGATAGAAACGCGGCAGGTAAGAAACCAAGCTTTGGTACAGGCACTGCGGCAAAAAGTGGATCCTGGTGAAGCCGAAGCGATTGCGCTAGCGATAGAATTACATGCAGATCGCCTAATAATAGATGAACGTAGAGGTAGAAAAATAGCAGCCAGTATGGGCCTCAAGTATATTGGCATTCTCGGCGTTCTTTTGGAAGCAAAAAATAGTAATTTTATCACCGATGTTAAGCCCATTATTGACGATCTGATCGTGATCGCTGGTTTCCGAATCAGCCCTCGCCTCTACACGGATATTCTAGAAGTGGCAGGAGAGTAACTGGCAACCCGAAACAGATGCGATCGCTTTACCTATGCTGAGTTTCTCAACAGAGTTCTGTCAGCTTCCATATTTGGCTAGCCAATCCGAGGTCCACATAAACGGAATTCCAGCTGCAACGGCTGCCTGAGCATCTTCGTTGCGATCGCCAACCATCAAAGCTGAAGAGCCATTCGTTTTAAACTGCAAAATCATTCCCGGCTTTGGTTTTCGGTATTCTCCAGCGTATGCTTTACTGGTTACTTCAGAAAAGTAGTGCCCCTCGCAATAATAACAGGTTGTCCCATAGTCAGGACAAAAAATAATTCCTTTGAGCTGGGGAAGTAATTTAAGAGTTTTCTGTTGCTCTTTAATACAATTTTTCAGGGTTTTATGTCGGGCTGCAACTCCAGCCTGATTGGTCACCCCAAAAATAATATAACCCTCATTTTTGAAAGATTGCAGAGCTTTATCAGCTCCTTCAATCACTTTTTGCTGGTCAGGGTGGTCGATAAATCGACCTTGACCACTCGGCTGGCGAATGGTCCAGTCGCAATCTACAAATAGCTCAAGTTTTGAATTCATGAAGCTTGCTGGGTGGTACACCAATTAGCGATGCAGCTTCGGAACAGGGGAGCCAGTGCGGTCTTGGGGGTTCCCCCCATGAACAACTGGCGTGGTTTCC
>NZ_JAAHHE010000003.1:41170-43029 GCF_010692525.1 Moorena sp. SIO3B2 | reverse complement strand
TTCTAACTTGGTGTTAATTGCATCTTCTCCAAGTCCAGGGTAAGCGCAAGAATCAATAAGCCGTGGCTTACCCTCGAAAAAAAACCGCGTCATTCTCAACAAATCAACTCTATTGCGAGTACAGTTCTACGAGATTATAGGGGTTTCGAGGGACGATCAACCGATATCCAGCCAATGCACATTATGAGCCATTTTTTCTTGCGCTTACCCTGTCTCCAAGTCTTTTTCATCAAAGCTTCATATAGTTAC
The DNA here is from genome assembly GCF_010692525.1 of Moorena sp. SIO3B2. NCBI lineage: Bacteria > Bacillati > Cyanobacteriota > Cyanophyceae > Coleofasciculales > Coleofasciculaceae > Moorena > Moorena sp. SIO3B2. The sequence goes on along the minus strand of NZ_JAAHHE010000003.1, from coordinate 42,780 downwards.
TGGTTTAGTTAATGTTTTCGTCAAGTTTTCTGGAATTGTGAAAATTTGGCTGAAGTTATATATATAATTGCTTTTAAAATAAAATTCAGCCATCCAATTCAACTAGTTCCTTGATCTCCTGAGTACTTACGTCCATGCTTACGACATTTGGCTTGGATGTGTCCCTTGATGGTACTCGCTGATTAAGATGCTCGCTTATTGTCTAACTAATTGGCTGAAGCAGCTTGTTTTTTAGAGCAATTCACTGGTTAATTAATGAATAAAAATTGAGATAATCTTAAGGACATAGTGTGAGGATAGAGTGTGAATATTTTCCTGATTGGTTATTACGGCTATGGTAATATTGGCGACGATTTGTTTGTTGAGCAGTTAACTAATTATTTCGCTAGTAAAAAAGATGTCAAAAAAATATTTATCTGTTGCCAAACTAACTATTACCAAGGTTTGAGTGACAAAGTTGTGTTCTTTAGGAATGCACAACTATCAAAACTAAAAAGAACTTTATTACTTTTGAAAAGTGACTGCATAGCCTGGGGTGGGGGAACCTTAAACCTGCAAGACAGGCCAAGGAATTTATCAAGGATGCAAGCCTTGTCAAAATTAATGGGTAAGCGTTTCTGCTTCCTCGGTGTTGGATTAGAAAGTGTTAAATCTGAGAGAAAAAACCAGATAGCTGATATCTTTGAAAAAGCCGATCTGCTATACCTTAGAGATAACCATTCCTATGAAATGGCATTGGAACAGCTTCAACTTGCTAAATCACCTGACTTAGGAGGTGATTTGGCTTTCTTAGATTTGACTATTTATGAAAAGTTTGTCAAACCAGCCAAGCAAACGAGTGATATTTCCAACATATCCTTCTCTGGAAAATTTTGGTGGGGTGAAGGCAGAGCTGAGTTTTATGCCAAACAGTTAATGCCACTCATTGAGAAGTATAATTGTATGATTCATTTGCTACCAGGACATTTAGGAAATGAAAGAAATGATAATCGGTTCCACGAACGACTGAAGAAATATTTACCTGCTTCTAATTGCCAAATCAACTCATGGAAAAATCCGGAAGAGTTTCTAGCAATCCTCAGGCACATGGATTTTCACATAGGTAATCGCCTCCACTCAATTATACTAGCCGATCTCCTTGGGATTGCCAATATTGGAATTGTTAATTCCGAATCAAAAATTAAGCATTACATTGATAAGTCAGAAATGCTACCGACAGCAAGAGTGGTAAATTTTATGGAACCCTTGTCTCTAGAGCGGATAGAAACAGTTTTAAAAAATTACAAACGACCAGAAGAGTTTATCTGCCAAGAATCGAAAACTGCGAAAGAATGTCTTGAGAAAGTTTTTGCCAATAGATAGTTTTCCCTTTATTCAACTACACTAATAAATCTTATGAAACTACTGCATGTTGAAAAAATCATTGCTAATGACACAGTGAGACTTGTTGGTCTCGTGCAGGTTGATAGCCTTGACCAAGAAATAGAGATTTATTTTGAGTATCCTCAACGATTCGCTGATTTTGTCAGTGAAAGCGCCGATGCTTTTGTTCCTGCCTTACTTTTACCGGCAATGGAGAAAGGTGAAAATCTGGAGATAAAACCGCTGAT
>NZ_JAAHHE010000003.1:0-40656 GCF_010692525.1 Moorena sp. SIO3B2 | reverse complement strand
CTATGGTCAACGGAAAAAACTAATATAGTTCATGACGGCTCAGAGACCCAAAGGGTTGAAAAAATTGCTAAATTTTTAGCCAAAGACCCTTTCGCTATGAAATATTTGAGGGTATGTACTAATAATGAAGGTGGTGAAACCAACTGTGGAACCTGCCCTAAATGCGTGAGAAGCTGCCTTTACTGATTTCTGGAAATTTAGAAAAAGCTATAACTTTTCCAGATAAATTACCCAGTAATTGGAACAGAATATTGCAAATTCAAGATACTCATGATCTAAGTCATGCTGTAGCAATTTTGAAGCTGGCGAAAGACGTTAATGCCGAACCAAAAATAGTAAACGCTCTTGATAGCAAAATAGAAAATGGTAAAGCCTATTTATTTTGCCAAGGCAAAACTATTGCTGGAGTAGTAGCTTCAATACTTCACGTTTATTTTATTAAGAAGCCATTTGATTTGGTCAAACAACCAATCAAAGACATTCTAAATAGCCTAAATTTATATAGCGCAAACCAGGGCTGAATGACACCCTGGTTAACCAGGGCTGTTTCAAAGTCGGACTCAAATGTGCTTGGTGGGGAGGTAACTTCTCAATAACCGCTGTGGGTTCAAACAGATGGGTATTGAGCTTGCCCCCCTTGTCAAGAGTGCATAAATCTGGTTCAAAAAAGATATGATTGAAAACCCCGTGCAAGTGAAAGATGACCAACTCAGCGACCTTCATGAGGTCGAGAAGCTGCGTGTGCTTGTCGGGCAACAGGCTGAAATGATCGCAGCTCTGGACAATAAAAATAAAGAGTTGACCAAGCGCATCGGTGAATTGGAGGAAGAGTTACGAGGGAAAAAAAAGCTGAATAAAAAGCCCCAACTAAGTGCGAGTAAGCGTGGGCGTAGGCAAGCAGCAGGAGCAACAGCACGGAGATCGAAAACGTCCGCGCCTCAGCTAAAGGTCGTAAGAAAGCTCGCTTCGTGGTGGACACCGAATGGAAAATAGAACCGTATTTAGTGCCAGACGGGGCAAGATTTAATGGATACCGAGAATATGATGTTCAAGAGCAATGCCATGAACGCAACAACATCCGCTTCTATTTAGCCGAATATGTGTTGCCCGATAGTGGGGTGATCAGCGCTCAATTACCACCACAGTAACGCAAGACAGGGCATTATGGGCCAGAACTGGTGGGATATATCTTGCACGAGTAATATCACAATCGAGTCACGCAACCGCTGATTCATGAGCAGCTATTGGAATGGGGCATCGAGATATCAGTAGGTCTTATCAATTTTAACCACGGATACTTCAGTTAGTCTAGGGTTCGCGAGCCGCATATGCTGGTGCTCGAAGCGTACGCACAGTTTGGGGTTAGCGTACGCACAGTTTGGGGTTAGCGTACGCACAGTTTGGGGTTAGCGTACGCACTGAATAATTTACCTAGTAAAGGATACAGCAATTTCTGGAAAGTACTTGACAAATTACTCTTTTGCTTAACTTGTCACCAATGCCCATTACCCATTACCCATTACCCATTACCCATTACCCATTACCCAGATTTAGTACAAATGTTCGGCAAAAGTGACATGCTCCCGATATGAGGTTTGATATGAGGTTTATGAGGTTTGATATGAGGTTTATGAGGTTTGATATGAGGTTTATGAGGTTTGATATGAGGTTTATGAGGTTTGATATGAGGTTTATGAGGTTTATGAGGTTTGATATGAGGTTTGATATGAGGTTTCATATGAGGTTTCATATGAGGTTTTATATGAGTTTTATAAGTTTACAAACACTTGTGATTAGAGTTAATCTTTATATTAAAGGAAGTAAAATTTCCTTTATTGAAGACAATTACGAGTTGTAAAACAAAAAGACCATTGTAGGAGATCACCTAAGATAGTTATGGGTAAGACATCTTGTCAATAAAACTGGCGTAGTTCTTAATAAAATAGACTTAGTATGCTTATTGATAATGCACTTTGTAAATATAGTATTTGCATATTAACAAAACACTATATTTACAAAATAAAAAGATGTTAAAAATAAAAAAAATGCGTTTTACCTACTAAAATATTATTTTTTTTATTGGCAACCCGTAACTTAGGTTACATAAAATATAAGCATCTCGATTATAATCTTGTAATGTTACAAAACGAGGTTTCATTATGCGTAAACCCCCTAGTTATGATAGTGTGAAGACTGCACCGACGTGCAATTGCGAAGAAAATCCAATCGAATGTCTCAAAATGATGTTTGTTGACATGGTGCAAATGGGACGGATTGAAGAGGGCCAATGTCCCGCCCGTCGCCCTGTTTTTCTGCGCTTGCATGGCGTTGCTCACGGAAGCTTAGAAGTTGTTTCTGACTTACCCGAAAACTTGCAGGTTGGTCTATTTAACAACCCCGGAAAAAGCTATCCAGTTTGGGTTCGTTATGCCAGCGATATACCCGATGGCGTACCCGACCTGAAAAGTACAGTGGGGATCGGGATTAAAGTTTTTGACGTTGAGGGAGAAAAAATACTTACTCCCGACGAACATGCTCCTACCATGGACTTGCTGTTGCAAAACATAGATATCTTTTTTGTAGATAATGCTAAAGATATGTGTGAATTTACACAAGCTAGTTTTAGTGGTGAAAGCGAACAATGGTTGAAAGAGCACCCCGAAACAGCAGAAATTCTTGAAGAAATGGCAAAGGAAGTGCCTTCTGTCCTCGAAACCAATTTGTGGAGCGCGATGCCCTTTCATTTTGGAGAGAATGATTTTTGCAAGTACAAATTAGTGCCAGAGGTCGTTCCAACTGGGCCCGATCCCGATTACGGCGACTCCAATTATTTACATGCGGATCTAGTGCAGCGACTTCAGAATGGGGAAGCAAAGCTGAAGTTTTTCGTTCAGTTGCGCACTAACCCTGGAACAATGCCCATTGATCGCGCAACCGTTCGCTGGGAGGAATCACAATCGTCCCCCATTCACGTTGCTACACTGGTTCTTCCCCAGCAAGATATCACCGCCCGAGGACAAGCAGAATATGGTGAAACACTATCCTTTCACCCGTGGCGCACCCTGAAAGCACACGAACCTGTTGGTTCTATTGCAGAGGCTCGGAAGGTTGCCTATCAAGCTTCAGCAGAGCTTCGACGCAATGTCAATGGCGAACCGATTGGAGAACCACAAGTAGTGCGCCCTGACACCGTTTGGCCGCCAGCGTCACAAGGGTGTCAACCTAATCAGTGAAACAAACAATACTAAAACTAAAGGAGTAACTAAGTATGGTAACAGATCAAACAATCGTTCGCGCTGCCATTTATCCTGGAATTGGAATTGCCCGCGTGGGAAACAGTACCGCTGAAGGTGAAGAAGGCTATTATATTGGACCAGAAGTTACCGATCCGGATCTAAAGGGTGTAAATAACCGTGATGACAGCGGAGCTATTAAACGTCAAGCTGCTCGATTCCGAATTTATGGTTACAATGCTGCCGGTGAAGTTGTTAAAGAACTTAAATGCACTGATACAAATACAGAGATCAAGTGGACTGTACATCTGGCGAATCGCAAAGCCCAATGGTATAAATTTGTCGTTGCCCTCGATATTCCCGAGTGGAACAATGTACCTTCCGAGCATCGCAACCCAGACATAAAAGGAACAGATCGAGAACAATTCGTGATTGATCCGGGCTCTCGCACGATTCAGGGCAATGATATATCAGGAGATGAGTACAAGTTTGACAGTGGCAAATTTATGGTCACTAGGACAGTGCCCTTAGGTGAGTTACGAACGGATGATGCTGGACGTTTGTTGGTCTTAGGGGGTTTTGGTAATTCCGGTTCGCCAACAGGCGCACCTATCTACAATCTAGATGATCCTGCTGGCTTTCTCAATCCTAATGAATGGTACGATGATATTTCAGATGGGCCTGTCACAGCCACGGTAAAAATTAATGGGGATCCTATTCCAGTGGAGTCCAGTTGGGTGGCTGTTGCTCCGCCTAACTATGCTCCTGGTATCGTTAGCTGGCGCACTCTCTACGACTTACTTGTCGATACCTATGTAGAATGTGGCTGGATGCCCATGCCGACAACAGCATCTTTTACCAAGGATATCTTGCCTGTGTTGTCGCGCCTGTCAAATTTACAGTGGGTCAATAAAGGGTTTGCCACCTTGTTTGGTAAAGGGTGTCCTATGGATTTTAGCGATCCTGAATTGATTCAGAAATTGGCTGACAAACCGGTATCAGAAGAAGACGATCTATATCACGAGCTACGGCAGATTGTATTTAACACGTTTCGTCCAAGTGAGACCGAGAGTACTACTCGCAGTTCCTGGCCATGGATTTACGGTGATGCCTTTGGTAGTGCCCCTGACAGCTCACCCCGGAACAATCTGGCTTTATCAAAAGTGCGGATGGAGTTGATGAGGTTGTGGGTTGAGGGCAAGTTTGAAAATGACTGGAATAGCTATACACCACCGAGCTGCCTAGATAATGTTGAACTCCAAGAACAGCCAGCAATGTTGGACAAAGCGGCTCTCCATTTCTGCTTAGCAGATGCTTTTCATCCGGGCTGCGAGCTGACATGGCCTATGCGTCACAGTACCATTTACTCAGCACCGTTCCGAATTCGTCATGCTGCAAATCCTACCAAACAAGATTACGGTAAGGTACTGACTCAGGATATTGTTCTGCGACCTGGAGGACCACTCTACACTCAAGGACCGGGAGACTTAACTCGATGGATGGGTATTCCTTGGCAAGCGGATACAGGTTTCTGTCGCTCGGGCTACGAGTATGAATACGACCCTTACCTGCCTACATTCTGGCCAGCTAATGTCCCCAACCAGGTTCTCACAGAAAAAAATTATGAAATTGTCGTCAGCGACACAGGGGAAGACGAAAAGCTCAAAGCTTTTTACACCCGAGAGCCCTGGCTGCGTGCGTTGCCATCAGACACGGTGGAGGCGATGTTATATATGGTTGAGCATTTTGCCCAACTGGGGATTATCGAACTCCGCGACGGCTTGGATAGTGATCCTAATATCCCATCAAAAATCTTTGTAGAGTCGCGAACTCTATTGGCAGCTTCGGAAACGGCTCGGTTAGCCCTGCCCCTAAATATCCGACGTGCTGGCTGGGCTAGTGTCGAGCAATTGGAGGCATTTCGGAGGGTTCGACTGAATAGGTAGGGCTTGCTGAATAAGTCTTGTGGTAGGGAGCAGGGAGCAGGGAGCAGGGAGTAGTTCCGGAGTGATTATCTATACCCTAGGGACATTTTTTGAGCGCATAAAAATGAAACTTTCTAGTGAATATGATGTTGCCATTGTCGGTGGAGGACCTGCGGGTTGTGCTACTGCTCTGGCTCTGAAACAGCAAGGAATTTCTAAAATCCTGGTAGTAGAGTCGGGTCGTTATGAAACTATTCGCATTGGCGAGAGCATTCCACCAGATACCCGTCTTCTTCTGGGTAAACTGGGAATATTGGAGGATTTTCTTCAGGAAAACCACGAGACTTGTTTTGGTAGTTGCTCTTCCTGGGGAGATGACGGACTGGGCTACAATGATTTTTTGCGTAATCCCTATGGTAACGGCTGGCATTTAGACCGGAGGCGCTTCAATGCTTTTCTAGCCCAGAAAGCGGTGGAAAGGGGAGTAAAACTGCATTGCGGGACGAAAGTTCGGAATTGCGATCGCATCCCTTCCCAAGGCTTCCAGTTGCAACTTGTGGGAGAGGACAAACAAACACGAGTGATCACTGCGAGTTTTCTTGTAGATGCCACCGGAACACGAGCCAGTCTGGTAAGAGGTTTGGGAGCCAGAAAGCTTTTTCTCGACCAACTGATTTGTGCGATCGCTTTTTTCGAGCTTCCCCCTTCCTGGCATTTTTCCAAACTAACTCTGTTAGAGGCGGTAGAATATGGCTGGTGGTATGTAGCCAAGCTCCCCAACAATAGGTTAGCAACGGTAGTAGCTAGCGAACCTTCAATTATCAAAGAAGCTCGATTGCACCGGATGGAGAACTGGCTGACCTACCTGAAAGAAACCAAACACATATCAAAAGAATTGGTTGATTGTTGTGCGATCGACAACCTTTCAGTCTCTTCGGCATCCCAGGCAAAAGCACAAGAGCCAATGGTTTGCACTGCGCCTTCATTCCGGTTAGACCAAACTACTGGAGATGGCTGGCTAGCTGTAGGAGATGCGGCTTCAGCTTTCGATCCGATTTCCTCCCAGGGTATTTATAAGGCTCTGTGGGACGGTTTGAAGGCGGCGAAGGCCATTACTTCCTATTTGCATGGAGATAGTAGGGGTCTGGAAGAGTACGAATCTCTCATTACCTCTCGATTTAATAATTATTTAACTCAGCGCAATTACTTCTACAAAATGGAACGACGATGGCCTGCTTCTCCTTTTTGGCAGCGACGCCAACAAAGAACTGGTTTGGAACAGGGTAATTTACTTGCTGGAGTTTAGATTAGTTACCGGTGCGCAACTGTTGAACTTCCTCTTTTTAGCCTACATTCCGCAGGTTTGTCAGACCAGTAGATAATATTGATGATGCTGTTGAATTTTTTGTTCAAGGTGTTTGAGGTCAGCTTCTTTTCTGGCTTCACTTTCGACCACCAGCCATAGCTGTTTGATCTCACCATAGGTAGTACAAACACAAGCTATAGGATATCCTGTTAATTGAGCCTGATTGAAAGCCTATTCAGACAACTGCTCCATTAACTGTTGAGCTGCTTTGATAGTTGCCGGGACTCGGCTGAGCCATTGGAGATCTCTCAACGATTGAAGGTTCTCCTCACTGTAAACCGCAGCATCGGCAACAAACAAAGCTTCACACTGCCATTGCTCCGGGAACTGTCTGATCAGTTGGGCAAAAATGGCTTGGTCTGGTTCATTGCGATCAGAATCTCGTAGGTATAATGGTAGATCAGCAATCCCCACTGCACATCAAATCCACCATGAATTTTTTGAGGTCAGGTCGATGGTCATAAGGAGTAACCATGAGTAATCGTGATTGCTGCTGGTTGTTTCTATAAAGAAGATCTCTTGGTCTGATCGCCTCGATCAACGTGAAAGGAACTTGAATCAAGGTGTAGACTCTGCCGATTTACCCCAAACTTAGAAGCCGCTTCTAGAGCTACTTTGACAAATAATTGAGTGAGTCGAAGTTCATAGAGTTGCTCTAAGACTCTTCCAAGACGGTCATCAAAGAGAAGCTTTGGTTCAATCCCCTCTCCCAAAATATGTTCGGTGGCTTTCCCTACAAAAAATCTTTCAAACAGGTTTTGGGGGGCACTAACTAAGCCCTTACCATTGATAATCATGGCTTTTAGCGCTACTGAGGCACTTAACTTTTCTTGAGGGTGGGTTCCTAGTTGTTGGTTAATTTGTTCTACTAGTCCCATCTGGTCAATGATACCTGCCACTAGGCCACAGTGGTCAAGATCTTGTACTCTTATTGAAGATGCTACTGATTTCATGCTTCAAAAATACCATAGTTTTCCTCTCCTACCTGCGGAATGTGGGATGTAGTTAAAGGCTTGCTCAAGAGTGGAAGAAATACAACAAATAACCATTGCTTCATAGAGTTTGCCCTTCTTCGCAAATAGTGAGATTTTAAAAGTTTCGGGAAGGTATTAAAAGCGTAGTTGCTCAATAGTATTGATAGCATTTTCCAAAGCCTGTTGAGATGTTGGTAGTTGACCTTGATGCTGCTACGTTAGCGCCAGTCCGTAGAGAGATTGCTATTTAGTTTCTGGTGTTTCAAACTCCTCAGCCTGGGCAGGGCTGTTTCATTTTCAATTTTTCGGTTCGCTGAAGCTCCCGAGTGGGAGCGGTTTCGCTCCTATTTTTCTATTATTAAACCCAAGAGTATAAAAAAACGGTGATTTGCTTACCATAAGACGCTTTGAGCCCCTCACCCAGGAATTTTAGGGTCGAGAATGAAACAGCCCTGCTCGGCCTAGGGGGGTGACATGCAAGCAGAAATCCTTACTGGGTAGTCATTTCAGTCCATAAGTTACAAAAGGTGGGCTTGACCTTGGCGAATTTAATTCGCCAAGGTCAAGCCCACCTAAAAGATACATGCTTTTTTGGGCTGATATTGGACATAGTTATAAGGGTTTGAGCTTCCAGAAAGCGATGCAGCAAGGGAACAGGGGGTTTCCCCCACTCGCGCTTTGCATCAAGACAATGAATCGAGGGTTAATTTCCAACTGTATCTTCCCTGAGCTCATTGGCCTCAAAGCCTTATATAGTAAGCTTTTTATGTCTCATGTTACCCCCTCAGTGCGCAATAGCTTAAGCTGATAGCTGATAGCTGATAGCTAACTAACCCCCTGATAAAAACTGGGGCTTCGGCCAATGATATTGGTTCTTAACAGGTAGCGGAGCTGCCTGACTTACCTTTTCTTTCCTAGCACTTTCAATAACACTCCCTTGGCAAAGCATCTGAGCCATCAAAATCATTACAGTTTCAAATACTGAGGTCTTATTATTGGGATTAACAGCCACAATTGGGGGTTGATTAGGATCGCCGATGTATGCCATGCGCATCATAATTTCCTCTGGAGTCCATGCCCCTGAAACATCAGTATGAGTCAGACCAATAATCATTGGAATAGTGACCCGCTCCTGCATAAACGATAAAATCTGACGAGCACTAGCAAAATCACTGCTTCGATTAGCTGCCATTAATAAAATATAGGCGTGAGCTCGGCGAATCAAAATATCCCACATAAAATCAAAGCGAGCTTGACCAGGAGTTCCATACAGGTGCAAATCCAAGTTTCGATTTAAGGGACGCAAACCAAAGTCTAAGGCAACGGTCGTTTTTTTCTTAAACAATGATGTGGCATCCGTAGCCGTTCGTTCTGTTTCAATAACCGCACCTTCGCTGAATGTTCTGACAAAAGTAGATTTGCCAGCCCCTATTGTTCCCGTTACTACAATCCGTATACTGTCCATTGGATTATGCTTCCCTAGCAAATACTACAGGTTATCAACTGTGCCAGTAGGTTGGGGTGAATCAAGGTAATTTGTTGACGATTGATGGTTGATGGTTGACGGTTGATGGTTGACTGTTAGTGGTCAACCTTGAACAAAAAATACCTTACATTGAATTTCACACACCCACTGACGTTATACCAATAATCCAGAATGCCTTGGCCGTAGGCCACGCTACGCGAACAACAATTTTTAAAAAAATTTACCATTTAATAATGGGTAATGGGTAATTAATCCTAGTCTTTAAATTAGCCATTACCCATTATCTATCACCCATTATCAATGACTATCAATTACTATAGTTTATCCCTTTTATCAACTATACTATTAGTATAGTAATACCCAGAAAATTACTATAGCAACATTGGTTTTAATTCAGCAAGAGTTCGTTTAATTTCTAACATCAATACTCCCTGCTTAGCTGCTTTACTAGCTAGAACCAGAAATACCGCTTCTTCACCACAACTGGTCAAAACGCTAAATCCCTCTTTCCCCTCAACATAGATCCGGTCAATGTCACCTCTAGCCAGTTCTGAGCCAATTCGCTCACCCAAGGAAAGCATAGCTGCAGACATGGCTGAAACCCGTTCTTCATCCATTTCTCCAGGCAGACTAGATGCTAACGGTAAACCATCGGTCGTGACTACAGCTGCTCCCTGAATATCAGCAGTGGATGTAACAAAATTATGGAGGATATACCCCAATTTTTGAGAATTAATCGCCATTGTTCCCTTACTCCAATTGCAGAATGTGTAATTCGGTTAGTTTGTGTTCCTCGAAACTGATAGCTGATATTTAAGTAGGAGTAGTGCCAATTTTCCAGAACTTATAGACTATTGATTTAGTTTCCAACAAAAACGACACGTAATCTAGCAATCCTATCGGAAACGTGAACAGTTACAGGTCTTACTCAGGACTCATAACTCTCCGAGTCAGAACTATTTTCTTGAGATTTATTGTTCACAAATGATTTAGGATTGCTATAGTTACATAGAGCTAGCGCCAGTACTAATCAGACGTCTAAATAGACCCTCTGTCCAGCCAGTTTCTTTGAGAACCGCTGCCGAACTCACTTCTACATAGGCTTGCTCAATGAAGGCTAAATCAATCATGCAGATCCGACTGAGGGCATCCCGCAAGGCTTCATCTTTACTATCAGTTTTTATCCGGTTAGTAAATGCCTGCACTACAATTGCCATGGCTGGGACGACATGTTGAGGAGCGATACCAATTTTCACATGTACCAAACCTATACGCCAACGACGTTCAGCATAGGCTTTTCCCCAGTCATCCATACCAGTGAACATTTCGTAAAACCATTGCACAAAGGTTACCCGTAGGCGCTCCATACGACCTTCCTTCTCTTTCATAATGGCATCCATTTCTTCATCATTACCTAAGTAAGTATAGAAATGATCTGCCATTTCAGAAGCAATTTCTTTTCCCCAATCTGCGTGTGATTTCAGAAGCGCTTTGTCTTCACTGGTCAAATTGACACGCTTTTCCATCTTGGTCATAAATTCCTGGGGATCTAAGCTCATAATTACTCCGATACAGGTTAAGCTAACTCTAATTGATTACTTGAATGTTTAGCAAAGCACCCCGATTTAATTTTAGATTATTCCAACACTATAGCAACATTTGTTTTTAAATATTATTATCTGAATAGATAATTTTGGACTAAAATATAATCCAGTATTTTAGTTGCATTTTAGCTTTTTAAATTTATAAAATAAAAGATTTACCAGTTTTTTTTGTATAGTTTTAGTGAAGTTTATAGTTTGGGTTTACCAGAATTTTAAACTATTCACTTCATCTATCGTTGAATGTACCTATAACCTAAACTCTTGGATGTTTAGTAGTTGATACTACATTTATAGGTAAACTCTATAACGTTTACTTACTAACCTTTTCAGAAAGTGATCCGTTCAATCCGGATCACTTTTTTTAGTGACGCTAATTAATGATTTATGTAGTTTTATAAACATAAATTACAGAACATGGCAATTCTTAGAAACGATAATCCTTGGGGCGAAGTATTCGGCTAGCAAATTTGGGAGCAAACCAAGAATTTATGTGCGAATGCTTAGCCCTGACAAACGTCCTTTCTTTTATGGGTTTCGACCTGACAGGGGTTGGTCACTTATTTGACAGTTATTTGAGCTGAACTGTACTAGCTACTGGCTGGTCTAGGAATCTAGGAGATCCATCAAAAGCACCAAAGCCTCAAGCACTGAGGTTCGCTGATTGGGATTAAGTATTACAGTTGGGGGTTGATTGTGAGGGTTGCTATAACCGAGAGTTCTGATAATTTCCTCTGAAGCCATTGCCCCTGGACAATCCATATGGGTTAAACCAATAATCATCGGAACATTTACTCGCTCCTTCATAAACAGGAGAAGCTCACGAGAGTGGTTCAAACTGCTGGGTCGATGAACCGGGACCAGTACAATGTAGGCGTGAGCTTCACGAATCAAAATATCCCACATGAAGTCAAAGCGAGATTGACCAGGAGTACCGTAGATATGAACATTTAGATTGTTACCAAAGGTAAGGCTACCAAAGTCAAAGGCAACGGTAGTTTTTTTCTTTAGCAGAAGTATTTCGTCGGTGGCTTTACCTTCTATTTCCACAGCTTCAAAATTACTTGCTGTCCTCACAAAAGTAGATTTGCCAGCTCCTACAGTTCCGGTTACTACCACACGGATACTTTTCATGGGATTTACTCCACCAAGGCTAATTAATACTGAGTAGATTTCTGTCTTAGCAAATTAGAAAGGGAAATTTGGCGGCGTAAGTCCTGTAATTTGAGTTATAGCAGTCGCCAGGGCAGTTAGGACATGACAAAAGTCTCACACCCTTTGTAAGCGCAAGAGTTTGACTTCTGACAAATGACTTCTGACAAATGACTTCTGCTATAAAGGAGGGTTATCAAAGCGAATTTGGTATCAACACTTAACCTTCAACAGTATTAATCTCAAGTCCTCGACTTTGTATAGTTTGCTCAAATAATGGCGTAGACAGGGCTTGTTCCACCGGCCAAACTCCCGGTTTATTGAGTTGACCAGTAAGCATCAGTTCAGCAATACTACCAGTACCGACCCCAGCAGCGACAGCAGTATTCTGATGGACTAAGGTTGAGCCAGCACGGGCTGATTTACCATCTTTGTAACCAGTAACCTCTGAGCGAATGGCAACACCAACGCCACTAATGCGATCGCTTACATCGGTCATGATGTGGCTGACATGGGACAAAAACTCGATTCCAGCGGGATTTTTCAGCCAAGATGAGGGGAAGATATGGGCGGCTATCCAGGTCAGATGATTATAAAAATCGGGAACTGAGCCAAATTTAGTGATGACGGTGTTAACAGGGAATGAGTCCACTAAGGTCAAGGCTTCTGGCATATCAAACCAGTAGACACCAGCTTTACCATAGGGAGCAGGGAATTGGATGGTTTCCCTTACGCTATAAGGTTTCACGGTTTGCCACTGATTATCAATCCAAGCTTCAAACGGTTCTTGCAATCCTAGGAAAGTAGTACGCATCACCGTCACTCCAGCACCACCAGAACCGGCAACTACATAGCTGAGGTGAATCCGTTCTGCAACATCTAACTGTTCTACATCGTGACGCACCATGCTATTGGAGATACCAGGAAAAATGCCAGAATTGACAATAGCGGTGACACCAGCAGCAGTAGCTTGTTCACGGAAGGCTAAGGCTTTACGGGTAAAAGCACGGTTGTCACTGACATCGAGATAGTTAACTCCTTGTTCGATGCAAGTGTTTAGGACAGTAGCGTCTCGGTAGAGAAACGGACCAGCACAATGGATGACTAGGTTGTGAGATGCGATCGCATTTCTTAACCCCTCCTGATCAGCTAAGTCTAGAGGGATAAACTGCACGGGGGGCTGTAACTGTTGTGGCAGACCTAGGTCAAGTTTACCCTGACGTCCGGTAATCGTAATTTTCGCCTGAGTATGGGCAAGTAAGTCTTGCGCTACACTGTTCCCGATGCGTCCTTTGCCTCCTAGGATTAAAACCTGGTCTGTCATTAGATTATGTCTGCTTGAATACTGATCGCAGTTCTATCTTACGGTTGCTAGTTTCACTTAATGTCATCATTGGATTCAAGTCTAATTGAATTGTGTCCATTGGGTTTTACTAAAAGTAAATTTTTGAACTCTAGGGATCCCTGTAGGAATTGTGATAATTTTTGATGCCATATTCCCTACGGTGCGCTTACAGTCGTCGAATTAAATTCGCCACGGGTCGCACCGCTCCCTACTCCCTACTCCCTACTCCCTACTCCCTTTAACACTATAGCAATTTTCAGGTATTGAAACGTAATAGAAGTCAGTCCGACTTTGGGGAGATTCTTTGCTATCTTCCCCATCTTTCCCATCTTCCCCATCGCCATCTTCATCAATTATCCCGATGTTGTGCAAACCCCTTCAGGGGATAGGCTTCACCTGCGCCATTTAGTTAAGTTTTGTTACAAAATTGCGACATCCGGCATAAACGGTAAGGCTTAATCCTGATAAGTATTAAAACCCTTAAAACTAGCAACTAACTACACTTTGCCGTAAATAACCTAGCTCCCCCAAACTGATCAGTGGGAAATCCCCTCGCCACAGACTATCCAACTTCTTTTAGAATAGGTCTACAAGATGAATACTATCACTAACTCTTTAGAAAGAGCCAATACTCAAGCACAACAGTTAGATCAGGTTTTATTACAAGGGATACTGGAAGGATTTATTGATGGCATTTTGATTCTGAGTACAAAAGGAAAGATACTTCATGCCAATGAATCGGCTCGTCTTCTGTTGGATAAACTCACACCAGACAGTAAAAAATCTAATTTGGTGCCTAAACAAATCTGGCGTGTCTGCCAAGCTTTGAAGTACAGTTTTAAGTCCTATCATTCTCAGGCAGTTATTATAGATTCTTATCTTACTACGAGTCAGTCAACTCCTGTTCGGATACGAGTTCGATGGCTCAAATTAGAGTTATCCAAAGAGCCTTTTATTTTAGTCACTCTTGAAGACCAACATCAATCCATTCAAAATCTAGTGCTTGCAGAAGTTTACCACTATGGTTTAACTCCTCGTGAAGCAGAAGTCTGGTTACTGCGTCGAGTCAATTACTCCTATAAAGACATTGCCGCTAAGCTATTCATTACCCTCAGCACAGTGAAGAAGCACATGAAAAATATTCATGCTAAACGTAAGCTGACAGCCGTCAGCTGTCAGCTGTCAGCTTAAAATAAACCTCGAACGGTCGAATTTAATTCGAGATTAATGAGAATTGAAAGGGGTGCATCTCAATGCATGCAATTAGGCAAAAATTCTAATAAAATCTCCATACTTCCCACACTCCCCGCGCCCGGGCCCCACACTTCCCGTCTTTTTTACAAATATGAGATGCACCCAATTGAAAGTCTGGGGAAAATCCCATCAGTAGAAGTAACTCACATTAAACGAATCCTTGCCTCTTTTCTTCAAAAACTGTTCGCGTAGCGCATTAGCTGAATGCTTACAGCTAAAACCTTAAGCCAGTGCTTTGCAGCTAGACCAATGATTTGAAGCGAGCAGTTGTGGACTAGCTGCTGCATCTGGCTTACCAATTAGAGGAGTTGCACTCGGAGGGTTTGTTGTAGTCTGTAGCAACACCCCCGACTCAGGCAAACTCTTGTCAGGCTTACCTCAATCAATGTTAGGTATTGAACCATCAGACTAGACGAGGGCAAAATTCCCCTAACCGATCACCCCCTATTCACCAAGGGTTTCTATTGTTAATGATAAGTCAGTTTTAAACGTTATGAAAACTACTTTATGCAAAAAACATTTTAAATTCATGCAAAATATACATTAAAGATTTTTTTATGTAAAAAGCAATTGAATTTCATGCACCCGATACATAGTAACTCTATCTATTTAAGTTATTGTTGTCCATGATGAAAAAATAACCAATTCTCGTAAAAGACAACTGGGTCATGACAACAATGACATCAGAGACGGCTCAAGTATCATCGGTAAATCAAAGGACTAATCAGACGGAAAAATCAGATAGCTACAATCAACCCGTCAAGCTAGCTTATATAAAGCTAATCCTCTGCGCTACAGGGATTGGCATTGCTGGCGGATTAGTAGCAACTAGTTACTATTTTGTCCTAGAACAGTGTTTGCATTTTGTTTGGCATTGGTTGCCCGAATTTCTAGAACCCTATTTCCCCAGTTGGATACCCTCTTGGAATTATGTGTGGATTGCCACTACCATTGGTGGGTTTTTCGTGGGCTTATCCCTGTACTTCTTGGGGTTACCCGGTGAAATGGCGTTGGTGATCGAAAAAGTTCACGATCCAGGTAGGATGGAGCCTCGTCAAACTCCTGGCATGATTGTGACCTCTCTAATTTCCATCACCGCTGGCGGGAGTGCTGGACCAGAAGCACCTTTGGTACAGATTAATGGTAGCTTAGGTAGCTGGCTAGGAGTCAAGCTTAAACTGGCAATCAGCCATATCCGGATATTGACCTTCTGCGGGATGAGTGCTGCTCTTGGTGCCTTTTTTGGTGCGCCGATCGGGGGGGCATTGTTTGCCCTAGAAATTCCCCACCGCCGGAGTCTGGAATACTATGAAGCCATCGTACCAGCCATTGTCGCGTCAATTTTTAGCTTCTCTGTTTTCCGCTTTGGTACTGGGTTAAATGTGGGAGGAATTTACCGCTTTAACCTTTTTGATACATTACCTACTCTGTCCTGGCTAAATTTAATTGAGGGTGGATTACTCGGGGTTGCTGGTGGATTAGCTGCTATCGTGTTTATCTATATCTTTCGCTTTACCAAGTCTTGGATTAAATCTATTGAACATCGCCATATTTTGCTAGCTACACTAGGCGGATTATCTATTGGGTTGATTGCTGTATTCTTTCCCCAAACCCTATTTTTTAGTGAGGAGCAAATTGAAACAGTGATTGAACAAGGTCCCACTTTGGGGGTAACCATGTTACTGGGGATTGCCTTGGCAAAAATGTTTGCGATCAGTTTTACCCTCCACGGTGGGTTTAGAGGCGGATTTATCTTTCCTCTATTTTTCATCGGTGCCAATCTGGGTTTAGCTATCTCCATCGCCTTACCCGAAATTCATCCCACCATTGCTATGCTTTGCCTGATGGCAGCGGTGAATGTGGCTGTCACCAAAACACCGGTCAGTAGCACGGTTATTCTTAGCGTTCTGTCTGATACATCGATTCTTCCAATTATTGCTATTGCTAGCTTTGCCAGTTTCTTGTTAACTACTAATATTTCTTTGCTGAAAACTCAGCGATCGCGTAGTCAGGAGGGTATACCAGTAATGGCTTAAGAAGACTTAAGTCTGAGTTAGTCAAGGATTTAGTCAGTCAACAAAATCAGTTTTTTTGTTGAGAAGTTAGCTAATTGGGTAATTAAGAGTCAACCGCCAAAAAAAACCATCAGTTAGGTAAAATTGTATCGTTAACAGCTTCCTAGATAGGTACAGGGTGAAATCTTTAAAAGAGTTCTGTCTAAGTGTTGTTGATCTCGAATTGATGCCAACTGCGCTGAGGGTGGCTTTGGTCGTTGGCTCAGTTCTGTTTGTGATCAATCATGGTTCTGCTCTCCTACAAGGACAGATGACTCAACAGCGATGGATTTCAGGGGGTTTAACCTATATAGTTCCCTACTTGGTCAACATTCATGGTCAGTACACCATGCGTTCTAGGCAAACCGCTCGAAGAGGAAAAGCAGATTATAATCGCAATTCTGGTTGATTACGATATAGCATTTATCAATTGGGTGAGGTACTTTCGTCTGGGGTTTTAGGGAGCAGTGAGCAGGGAGCATGGAGTAGAGGTAAGAGTATGGGGAATAGGAAACCCAGGCGCGTTGAGGGGGGGGATTTGAAAAAATTTTGTGTACCTCATAAGTATGGAAAACGCTAGAGTGATGTCAAAACCCTGCTTCTGGTACAATGGTCAGCTAATTGAGGGCAACTCCCTGAGCCTGACCATTGATGAGCCAGGATTTATCTATGGCGCTACAGTTTTTACCACCCTACGAGTTTACCATCAGTCATTAGATCACCCACTAACCCATTGGACTAATCATTGCCATCGCCTCCAATCGAGTTTACAAGCATTTGGTTGGCAACAGCCGGATTGGGAGCAATTGCGCCAAGGAGCACAATCACTGATCACCCTTTACCCAGTGCTGAGAATTACCCTATTCCCCGATGGACGAGAATTGATTATGGGTCGTCCTCTGCCAGCCAATTTAGCTCAGTGGCAAGAACAAGGCATCACTGCTTGGGTAGCTGAGTCCTCTTCGGTAAAATTTCATCGCTGCTTACCCACTCACAAGACCGGGAATTATCTATCTCCATGGCTGGCGAAGCAAATGGCGCAAAATATGGGAGCACAGGAAGCAATTCTGGTAGATAATCACGGGAATTGGCTGGAAACTAGCACAGGTAACTTATGGGGATGGAGAGATGGTCAGTGGTGGACACCACCAGTGGAAGCTGGAATTTTACCCGGTGTGATGCGATCGCATTTAATTGAGTGGCTGACTTGCCAAAATCAGAGAGTTCGTGAGGAACCTTGGTCACCCGAGTTGGTAGGACAGTTGGATGCGATCGCATACACTAACTGCGTGGTGGAGGTTGTTCCCATTCACCGGGTCATTCAAGAAAATTCTGAACGAGTTTATGACCCACTACACCCAGTTTTCCAAGACTTACGTAAGTATTAACTATTAACTTTTAATTGACGAAAAAATTCGTACTCTGTTTATTGATCAGGGGTTGCCTTACATTAGCTGATAGCTCAATGCTGTTAGCGTAGCGTGCGCCTAGCGCATTAGCTGACTGCTTACCTTTAGTCTAAGCTTCAGACGTTCAAAGTAGTTGTTTTTACGGTATACACCCAATGATTATTATCAATAATTTAATTAGGTATGGATAAATCTACTTATCCTGCTATCTGTTGACCATTTTTTTGTAGCTAAAAAAATCTCTGCAATTACAATTACCAAGTTTTAAATTTGGTGCTTTCTGATTCAACCAATAGATTAGATTCGGTAAATTTCAGGATATAGCTATAGTAAAAATCCGTATTTATACGGTAAATTAATTTATCAAAATTGTGTAAATTCAATACATCTATTCAGAATTACAAGACAATTTTCGTAATAAATATATCGAAATGGCCCCTAGAGGGTCTGGGAGATAATATCTCGGTATGCCCTACTCAATGGTTTTTGTCTGGCTAAATTTTATCATAAAAACTGTTCCAATTAGCGATACAGATAGAGCAATGAGTGGTATCTATGACCTACAGTTAGTTGTTCTATCCATTGCTATCGCCTCGATTGTGACCTATAGGGTGCTGATTTTAGCTGGACAAGTAAAAACCTCACAAAAGCCTACCCGTAAAGGTTGGCTGATTGGTGGGGCAATGATCATGGGAGTTGGGATTTGGTCAATACACTTTTTGGGAATGCTAGCATTCCGGTTTCCGATCCCCATCACTTATGATACGCCCATGGTACTGCTTTCTTACTGGGTAGCAGTGCTAATCTCTGGTGCCGTACTCTATAGTGTCAGCCCCATCACCAACCTCAGACAGTTAATGGTGGGCAGTGTGGTAATGGGATTAGCGATCGCATCCGTACCCTACCTGCTGATCGCTGCCATGGGAATACCAGGGCTCATTCACTACAACCTCCTTTTAGTTGCCCTATCCGTTGTTATAGCCAGCTTGACATCCTTTTTCATCTTGTGGCTATCTTTTGATGTGGGGGTAGGAACCGGAAAATTCCTTCATGGGTGGAAGCTTTGCTGGGCAGTGCTCCTGGGATTAGCCATTACCGCTGTAAACTATACAACCATGATGGCAGCCAAGTTCACCGTTACTCCACCATTAGACACTGGGTTTTCTCCGACATTAAATACTTCGGTAGTAACAAGCACCATAGGGATAACTAACCTAATCATCTTCAGCCTCACCTTACTTGCCTCATATTACGAGCAGAAAACGAGTAAAGCACTGCAAGCTCTTAGACAAGAAGCATTGCAAGAGAGCGAAAGGCTATTCCGGATGGTGATTCGAGAAATGCAGGTCGGGGTATTGCTATTCGAGGCAAAAACCGAATTCATGCTCTTTAATCAAGCGGCTCTCGATATATTGGGCTTCACCGAAAGTGAATTGTTGGATAAAAGTCCTTTTGGTTCGGATTGGACTATCATTCACGAAGACACCACTCCATTCCCCACCGAAAGTCGTCCCATCCAACAGGCAATTAGCACCCGTAGACTGGTAAGAAACGTGGTAATGGGTGTCCATAATCAAGCTACTGAAGATTGGGTATGGTTACTAGTGAATGCCGATCCCCAGGTGGGGGTGGATGGGTTAGTAGAGCAAGTCATTTGTACCTTTAGTGATATCACCAATCGCAAGCGAGCCGAGGAAGCGCTGCGGCAAGCTGAAGCGAATTACCGTAGCATCTTTGAGAATTCAGTAGAGGGCATCTATCAGATTACACCGGATGGACGCTTTATTAGTGCCAATCCAGCCTTAGCGCGAATCTATGGCTATTCTTCCCCAGAAGAACTAGTGGAGTCGATTACGAACGTTTCAAAGCAAATTTACGTGGACACTGAGGCTCGTAACGAGTTTACTAACTTGCTAGCGAACAATGGCGCTTTATCATCCATTGAGGCTCAGGCTTATCGCAAAGATGGTAGTGTAATCTCGATTTTGGAAAATGTGCGCCCTGTCCGAGACACTAATGGCAATTTGCTCTACTACGAAGGCTCTGTGGAAGACATTACCGAACGCAAGCGAGTTGAACTGGCCTTGCTGGAGAGAGAGGAGCAGTATCGGTCAGTGGTGGAAAATGTGCAAGAGGTTATTTTCCAAACCGATGGGGTTGGGGTATTTACCTTTCTCAATCCAACTTGGACAGAAATGACGGGCTTTTCTGTAGCAGATAGCATTGGTACTAACTTTATTTATTATCTCCATCCTGATGATCGTCACACTAACATAGAACTGTTTCAATCCCTAATTACCCACAAACAGGAGTATTATCAGCAGGAACTAAGGTATATTACCAAGGATGGGGGCTCAGGCTGGCTCGAAATTCATGCCCAATTAACCCTAGATCCTGACAATAGTATCACAGGGACTTCTGGCACTATCCGAGATATTACAAATCGTAAATTAACCGAGTCACATCTGAAAGAAAGTGAAAAACAACTGCGTCAAGTTATTGATTTAGTGCCTCATTTCATTTATGCCAAGAACCGAGATGGAGAGTTTCTTCTAGCCAACAAAGCAGTTGCGGAAGCTTATGGTACGACAGTAGATGATTTACTATACCATCGGGATGAAGATTTTGCTCAATCCTTCCTAAAATCCTTCGAGTTTAGAGAGGCGGATTTGCAGGTATTGGAGAGTGGAGAACCGACACACCTTCCAGAAGAGACGATCATCTATCCTGATGGAGAAAAGCTTATCATCCAAACTACCAAAATTCCCTTCTCCTTAGCAATTGCCCACATGCCAGCGGTATTAAGCGTATCGATTGATATATCTGAGCAAAAGCAAGCCGAGGAAGCATTACACCAGCAACTGACTCGTGTGATGCTACTCAAACAGGTGACCCAAGAAATCCGCCAAAGTTTAAAGACTAAACAAATTTTTCAGACCACCGCCACACAAATTGGTCAAGTGTTTCAGGTGAACCGTTGCACCATTCATACCTATGTTTCCCAACCTTATCCTCGCATTCCTACAGTTGCTGAGTATTTAGAAAAGGGTTATCTATCGATACTGGATTTAGAAATTCCGATTCTGGGGAATCCTCATTTAGAGCAGTTGTTAGTCCAAGACCGAGCCATCAGTTCCCCTAATGTTTACGAAGACCCCCTTCTGAAACCGATGATCCCAATAAGTCGGCAGATTGGAGTCAAATCCATGTTGGTAATTCGTACTTCCTATCAGGGGGAACCGAATGGTGTGATTGGAATACATCAGTGTGATGAATTTCGTCAGTGGAGTCTGGATGAAATTGAGTTACTCGAAGCCGTCGCTGACCAAGTAGGGATTGCTATTGCTCAGGCTCACCTGCTTGAGCAAGAAACCCGCCAACGAGAGCAATTGACTGAGCAAAATTTCGCCCTAGAGCAAGCTAGAAGAACTGCCGAAGCGGCCACTCAGGCAAAAAGCGAATTTCTGGCAACCATGAGCCATGAAATCCGCACTCCTATGAATGCCGTGATTGGCATGACGGGTTTGCTACTGGATACAGACCTAACCTCCCAGCAACGAGACTTTGTGGAAACTATCCGCAATAGTGGGGATAGTTTACTCACCATCATTAATGATATTCTCGATTTTTCAAAAATTGAATCTGGAAAGCTGGAGTTAGAAGAACAACCGTTTAATCTGATCACTTGCATTGAGGAATCCTTAGATTTGTTGGCGGCAAAAGCAGCTGAGAAAAAATTGGAGTTAGCCTATCTATTCCATCCCAACACTCCACCCATGATTGTGGGAGATGTGACTCGGCTGCGCCAAATTCTAGTCAATTTGTTGGGGAATGCGATTAAATTTACCCATATCGGGGAAGTGTTAGTTTCTGTAACTGCCCGAGAACTTAGCATAGGGGAATTGGTTGATGGCAAAGAAACAGAACACAGTAATACTGCTAACTACTCCTACCCGTTGGCCTCTGCTCCTGACTACGGAAAACATTACTCTTTGAGTTTCCCTACTCTAGCCAATGGAAAGGACTACACTCTACAAGGAGGATTTGACCAGACGGGCTATATCAACGGGGTCAGGGGAGCTAAAGGAACACAGAACAATACCAGAGACAACACGAGAGTATTTTCACCGCCTCACCCCCAGATTTCTTCCCGCAACCCTCACACTGCCAGATTTCGTTCCGCCTCTACTCAATCTTCGATCTACGAAATCCAATTTGTGGTCAAGGATACTGGGATTGGCATTCCTGAGGATCGGATCGACCGCCTCTTCCAGTCCTTCTCTCAGGTGGATTCCTCCACATCTCGCCAATATGGAGGCACAGGTCTTGGTTTGGCCATTTGTCAACGGCTCACCACCATGATGGGTGGGAAAATTTGGGTAGAAAGTCAAGTTGGTCAAGGCTCTAAATTTTATTTCACTGTATTGGCTAAACAGCCTGATCCGATCGAGGAACCTAAGCTGCCAGTATCTCAGCCATTGTTAGAAGGAAAGCGGCTGTTGATTGTAGATGATAGTGCGACCAACCGCACGATTATCTCCGAGCAAGCTAAGTCTTGGGGTATGCTTACCCAGACAGCAGCATCAGGTAGAGAAGCTCTCGATTGGCTCAGTCAGGGGGATAAATTTGACATTGCCATTCTGGATGGGTATATGCCTGAGATGGATGGTTTTACCCTAGCAACGAAAATCCGCCAGCAGTCTGAGGGTCAAGCCTTGCCCTTGGTAATGCTGAGCTCAATGAATCAATCAGATACAAAGCATCATCAGAGTCAGCTAGATATTGCAGCTGTCTTAAACAAGCCTATTAAGCAATCTCAGCTTCACGATGTTTTGACCCAGGTGATGAGCGGACAGCCGATCAAGATTAAGCGAACACCTGCTCAACACCTAAAACTTGACACCGAAATGGCTCAAAAGCATCCTTTGCGGATTTTGTTGGCTGAAGATAATATCGTTAACCAGCAGTTAGCCCTGCAATTGTTGAAACGGATGGGTTACCGGGCTGATGTCGCGGGGAATGGATTAGAAGTACTCCAAGCTCTTAGTCGTCAGCCCTATGACTTGGTTTTGATGGATGTCCAGATGCCGGAAATGGATGGCTTAACTGCGACGCAACGCATTTGTGAACAATGGCCAGCTCATTTACGCCCCTGGATTATTGCCATGACTGCTAATGCCATGGAAGGGGATCGAGAAATGTGCCTGAGTGCAGGAATGGATGATTACATTAGCAAGCCTATCCAGGTACCAGAGTTAGTCCGTGCCTTGAGTCAATGTCCGCACTATCGTCAACCTTCCAACCCAGTAGTAGCTGATCAAGCTGTTGACTTTTCGGTTTTGCAATCCTTGATCGACAGTATCGGAGAACGGGGGGCCGAATGCTTGCTTGGTTTGATTGAAATTTACTTAAAAGATACTCCGAGGTTAGTGCAAAACATGGCTCAAGCAATTAGTGAAGAAGAGCCAAAAGCCATGGAAATTGCGGCTCACACATTAAAGTCTAGTAGCGCTACCCTAGGGGGTATAAATCTCTCCAAACTGTGTCACGAACTGGAAAGTCTGGGCAGGTCGGAAACCATCACTGGAGCAGCGGAAATTTTTGCGCAGCTTGAGTCTGAATACCAACAACTCAGAGTAGGACTGACTAAGAGTGCTAAGAAAATTGAAGAACAATCCTTGAGTCCAGTGCTCTAATAGACCTCTTGCAAAAGTCTTTTTAGAATAGTGTTTGCGTCAATTATTGTCCACTGTTTCCTGTTACCATATCCGCTGTTACCGACAACTGCCGCGAAGTCTAATGTATAATTAAAAATTATGGGGTAAGGTTAGGGAAACCAGCAAACAAATCGTAATCGTAAACTATTGCTTCTAAAAAGGACAAGACAAACGTCCTTCTCGCAGCTGTACTACTGGCTGATTGGAGATTCTGACTAAGTTTTCATCATGAGTTGTGACAATAACTGTAGTGCCTAGGTGATTGAGTTTCCTGAGAATGTTTAATACCTGCCAAGAATTGTCGGGATCGAGGTTACCTGTTGGTTCATCAGCTAATATCAAGGGCGGTGTACTAACAATGGCACGAGCCAGGCTTACCCGTTGTTGTTCTCCTCCTGAAAGTTGCTCTGGAAAACAGTTGGCTTTGTGTTGCAAACCGACTAATTTAAGGGTTGGTGTTAGGCGTCGCTTAATTTCTTTGCGAGTGAAACTCTGTGCCCACAGAACAAAAGCGATATTCTCTGACACAGTTCGCTTGGGAATTAGTTTGTAGTCCTGAAAAACAATCCCCAGGCGACGGCGTAGGAATGACAAGCGATCGCCTCGTAATTGCCCAACATTGAATTGATCGACAAATACTTTCCCTTGGGTGGGGCGCTGTTCACCATAGAGTAACTTTAGCAATGTGGATTTACCAGCACCAGAAGGCCCTGTGATAAATAAAAAGTCTCCTGACTTGACTTCTAGATTGACGTTAAACAAACCTCGGTTGTTGGGATAGGTTGTTGTTACTCCTTGTAATTTGATTATCGCTTTCTGGGTCATTAGGGATTAGGGAAAGATAGGGAAGTGTGGGAGGTGTGGGAGGTGTGGGGAGATGGGGAGATCCGGAGATGGGGAGATCGGGAGTCAGATGAACAACTGGCCTTCCACGGGGCTAATAAGCTGCGGACGCAAGCTTGAGCACACAGCCGATCCCCATTAGCGATCGCATAAAAACAATACGAAACAATACTAATGGTGCGAACTAATCCTTTGAGGTCTATTGATCAGGGATAGGGATTAGGTTATGCCAACCTTTGACCTAAGGCTTTGAGAGCAAACTGAGGGAAAACCATTATTCTTTGAGCTAAGGCTTTGAGAGCAAACTGAGGCAGAACCATCATTCGCCGCCAACGGTGGGGTTCTTGATACAACCGATATAACCATTCAAGATTATTGTTCCGGAACCAGGCTGGCGCACGGGTTTTAGCCCCTGACCAGATATCAAAGCTACCACCAACACCAATCCAAGTGGATTGGGGACACAGGTGGCGATTCTGGGCAATCCAAAATTCTTGACGTGGTACACCTAAGCCGACTAATATGATTTTGGGCTGCTGTTGTTTTAAGGTCAGCTTTAATTCTTCCTCTGCTTCTGCACTGAGGTAGCCATGACTAATTCCTGCGATCGCTAATTTTGGAACTCTCTTCTGCCAAACCCTAGCTGTTTTTTGGACTACATCAGGGGCTGCCCCATAGAAGAACACTGGGCAAGATTCTCCGTATTGTCCAGCCTTGACCAGTAAAGACTGAGCTAGTTCAATTCCTGGACAGCGCTGCTTTTTTTTTCCGTGGAGTCGTAAGTAAAATATAATACCTGCCCCATCAGGAATCACTAGTTCTGCCTGCTTGATAACGGCAGCTAGCTCAGGGTTGCGCTCTCCCTGGATTGCCATTTCAGCATTTAGAGTTACCACATGACTACCTAGACCTTTGGTGAGACGATCATCTAAGTAATGACTATAGTTGTCTAAAAGGTGAACGGGTAACCCCAAGACAGGAAATTGTTCAGCTGTTTCAAACATTGGCTTTTGCATACCCTCACATCACCCATGTATTTTATTCTACGTAAGACCAGTTAAACCCTTCGGCTCTTCCGAACTTGTTATGGTAATTGGAATTTAACTGATGCTGAAATCATTACTGGGCATTGCTTTGAGAGTTAAAAAACTTTTGATCAAGTCAAATTTTTTTTCCCAGTCAGGGCATAACAGATTTGGGCGGTTATTTAGGATGATCTCTTATGGCAGAGCCAAAACTTCTTTAATTAACTCCTTAGGATTTCGTACTGATCAGGAAAACTTGGGAATTGGGTTGGGAATTGGGTATGTGATTGGGTCCTAATTGAGAATTGGGATTTGATGGTGCTGTTGAACTCAATTAGGAATTATTCCCCCATCCTTGCTGAACTTAGGTGGCGGAAGTTTCATTAACAATTAAAAACACTATTAGGAGTTGTTCGCGTAGCGTGGCCGTAGGCCAACGGTTGACCTTTTAGCGCAGAACAGAGTCAACCGTCAACCGTCAACCATAAACTGTTAATCAGCTCTTAGCAAAGACACTAGCAGCAGCAGCAATACCTGCTCCTGGTGTCATGGATTGGTGTCCTAATTCCTGAAGGGTGGCTTCGAGAGCACCAATGACAGTAAGAATATCTTGCTCACTGACAAAACCTAAGTGACCAATGCGGAATATTTTTCCTTTATAGTTGTCTTGTCCCCCAGCTAGAGCAATGTTATAGCGTTTTTTCATCACAGAACGGATTTGTTCGGACTCTACTGATGTGGGAATCACTGCAGTTGCGGCTGGGCTAGCATACTCATCAGAACCAAACAAAGGTAATGATAGGGCTTTGACGGCGGCACGAGTTGCTTCCATCAGACGCTGGTGACGGGAAAATATTGATTCTAACCCTTCTCTTTTCATCATGCCCAGTGCAGTTTGTAGGGCAATGACTAGGTTCACTGGCGGGGTAAAGGGATTGCTGTTTTTAGCAGTAGATTTCTTGTAAGTCCCCAAATCTAGGTAAAACTTGGGCAGGGTAGCCGTTTTGTAGGCTTCCCAAGCTTTAGGACTAACACTGACAAATCCTAGTCCTGGGGGAATCATGTATCCCTTCTGGGAACCAGAGCCTACTACATCGAGACCCCACTCATCAATGGGTACATTGACTGCTCCAAGACTGGTAACTGCGTCAACAATAATTAGGGCTTCCCCGTGGTCTTTGACGTAACGATTTATGGTTTCTAAGTCGTTGAGAACGCCAGTAGAGGTTTCAGAGTGGGTGACGATTACGGCTTTGATTTGCTTTTCGGTATCAGCTTCTAGCTTTTCGCGAAACTGCTCCGGATCTAAGGGCTTACCCCACTCGGCGGTAATGGTGTCCACTTCCAGACCAAAAGCAGTACTGATTTTTCCCCAACGATCGCCAAATTTACCATTAGAACCAACTAAAACGCGATCGCCTGCACTGAGGAAGTTAATAATGCCAGCTTCCATGACTCCGGTACCGCTAGCGGTTACAGTCAAGACATCATTTTTGGTCTGGTGTAGCCATTTGAGGTTTTCATTGACCTCTGCCATGATTTCGCTAAATTCGGGACTACGGTGTCCGATCGGGTGTTTGGCCATGGCCAGTAATACTTGTTCTGGTACTGGCGTCGGGCCAGGAATCATTAGTTTGAGCTTGTCTTCCATCTGTAGTTAGTCTTGGTATCTAGGGTTGTTGTGATCTGATGATTGGTTAGTTACTCTGAAGTGACCGATTAAGTCTTGGATCTTACCGGACAAAACCGGAAATTCAAGGTTAATTTAGGGGTTAATTTGGCGTTTCACCACCGGAGCATGGGAGCGGTTATCCCCACCCATGCTTACACGACCAACCCAGCCGCGCTAGATTTAAACTTGCCTTCAAGTCTTTGTATATTGACACCCTGCAGTTAGGACACTCTTTAGTTCGGAGCCATAGCGAGCATGTGTTATTGATGCCGACAGTGGGAGTAACGCTCCTCAGGAGTAGGTAACAATCTCAAAATATATTGGCTCAAATGAGATACTCTGACTAAATTTCTTAGTTTTTTTTTATGAAGTTGACAATTTGTTGACTATTTAATGGGGGAGTCTTCCTGCTGAATCCGGTAAACCATTTGTTGAATCATGGGCATCCAACTTGACGCTGTTGAGAGACCAGCGATACTCCATGGGCAAGTTGGCTCGCTGACAGCTTTGTTCTAATTGCTTCTGTTGAGCTCGGGCTTTACGCAGAGTACTGATCAATTCATGAACCTGCTCTCGCAATTGGGGGTTTTGACTGGTAGCAAATGCTGTTTGGCGCTCTAGCAGTTGGAGCAGCAGTTCGTAGTGAATATAAGATGGAAGGGGAATTGGATCCATGAAATTTGCTGTACCTCGGTGAGTCTGAGTCTGCCATCACAATTGACTATTTTTTTGGGCTATGGGTCACTGATGGCTAAACAAGCTGGCAATAGCAACTGCTGGGTCTGGCTGTTTTACCAATGACTCACCAATCAGGACGGCTGTGGCTCCGGCAGATGCTACCTGATCAAGGTGAGCGTTGGTATGAAGCCCTGATTCACTGACTACCAGAATGCCACGTTCGAGTAGTTGGTTACCCCTTGCTGCTAGTATTTGACAGGTTGTTTGTAAATCGACGGAAAAATCTTCCAAGTTACGATTGTTTATACCTACTAGGGTAACGCCATCGAGAGATAATACTCGATCTAATTCAGATTGGGTATGGACTTCGATCAAGGGGGTGATCGACAGAGTCTTAGCAATTTTGATAAAGTATTGCAGGTCTTGATCGGAAAGGATGGCTGCAATCAATAAAACTGCATCTGCTCCGTGACTACGAGCCATGTACATTTGGTAGGGATAGATGATGAACTCCTTACACAGCAAAGGCATGTCTACAGCAGCACGAACTTTTGCCAGGTTTTCCCAACTACCCTGAAAGAATTTTTGATCGGTCAGCACTGAGATCGCACTAGCACCACCTTGGCAGTATGACTGAGCAATGGCTACTGGGTCAAAATCTTCTCGAATAACCCCCTTGCTAGGAGATGCTTTTTTGATTTCTGCAATCAGGGCAGGGCTAGTCTTTCCTGATTTTAGGGCTGCTAGAAAGTCT
This sequence comes from Moorena sp. SIO3B2, assembly GCF_010692525.1. Taxonomy (NCBI): domain Bacteria; kingdom Bacillati; phylum Cyanobacteriota; class Cyanophyceae; order Coleofasciculales; family Coleofasciculaceae; genus Moorena; species Moorena sp. SIO3B2. Next base: position 12,168 of record NZ_JAAHHE010000003.1, on the reverse strand, counting down.
CGGGGGGGTGGTGCTGTTTGTACTCCCTTGCGCAACTCCACTAGGGGCAGACTTTCCCGCATCTGGTCAATTTCTTTCTCTTTGTGCCAGACAATTTCTTCGAGAATATGGTGGGGTTTATCGTCTGGTAATGCAACTTGATAGTGCAGGGTTTGGATTTTAACTGCTGGATTAGGTGGGCGTCGGCGAATTTGCATCAGTAGTTTTATATAGTCCGTGTTTGGCGTCAGTCCCTCAGTGCGTCAGTCTCTCAGTGCGTCAGTCCCTCAGTGCGTCAGTCCCTCAGTGCGTCAGTTTCATAATCCTTTGTTAATTAGCAATTAACAAAGGATTATGACTAATGAGTTACAGCTCGTTTGTAAGCTTCGTCGAGTACTTCTGAGAGAGTGGGGTGAGCATGGACTAGGTAGGCGAGGGAGTTGACGGATTGTCTGTTTGCGATCGCATTTGAGGCTTCGTGAATTAAGTCGGAGGCGTGGATACCTAGGATGTGGACTCCTAGCACTTCCCCGGTATCTTTACGGTAGATCACTTTCGCTACCCCATCTGCTTCTCCTTCTGCGATCGCTTTAGAATTCCCCTTAAAGTAAGATCTTACAACGGATACTTCAAAGCCTTCTTCGGAGGCCAATTGTTTGGCTTGTGGTTCGCTCAGGCCGACGTAGCTGATTTCTGGATGGGTAAAGGCGGCTGCGGGTATGCTGCGATAGTCTACGGTGCGCTGACGTCCACAGATATTCTCTACTGCGACAATACCTTGAGCGGATGCGGCATGGGCTAACATCATTTTCCCAGTGGCATCACCAATTGCCCAAAGATGGGGCACGGGTTCCCCTGCTGAAAGTACTGCCATGGTGTCATCTACGGGAATAAAACCGCGCCGGTTTGTTTCCACACCTACGGCATCTAGTCCTAGGTCTTTGGTGGCGGGAATCCGACCTGTAGCGACCAGACAAGCATCGACTTCGAGCACATCGACTACTTCCTTAGTTTTGGCATCTGCTAGTTCAATTACCACAGGGGAACCGGGAGTTACTTTCATCGCTAGCACCCCAGTGTGGGTTTCAATGTCCCGAGGTTTGATCAGTATTCGTGTGGCTAGTTTGGCAATATCAGGGTCAAAGGTTGGCATCAGGTTGTCTAGGGCTTCGATCATGGTGATTTCACATCCTAGTGCTGTGTAGACATCGGCAAACTCTAGACCAATGTAACCACTGCCCACGATTGCTACCCAATCTGGCAGCCATTCTAGTTTTATGGCATCATCACTGGTAAATACGGTTTTGCCATCAATCTCAATTCCTGGGGGTACAAAGGGAATTGAACCAGCGGATATCATAATGTCTTTAGCTGTGATCGTTTTTTCACCATTGTCTGTAACAACGGTTACTTTTTGATTACTAGCAACTTTACCCCAGCCTTTGATAATATCCACACCCAAGCGTTTTAGGCTGTTGGTCAGGTCACCACGAATTTTACTGACTAGATTGCTGGCATGATTTGCGATCGCATTTCGGTCAAACTCAACCCCAGCTACTTTAATCCCAAGGGCATTGAGATGATGAGCGTCCTGTAGCTCTCGCACTCTACCTGATGCGGCTAATAGAGCTTTAGAAGGGATGCAGCCCCGGTTGACACAAGTTCCGCCCATGTCAGCGGCTTCAATAATAGCGGTTTTCAGACCACAGCTAACTGCGTGTAAGGCAGCACCATGACCCCCCACACCAGCACCGATAATCACTAAATCGTAATCAAAGTCTTGACTCACATCTATCTCCTGAGTTAGATTGGCTATGCTTCGTCCTTATTATTTTCAACTTGAGCAATCCACGATTGCAAGTGCCCAAGTATTAAGATTGGGAGGATGAAGTATGAAGTATCAAGGATCCCAAAGGGAATAGGGAACAGCGGATCTGGGAACAGCGGATCTGGGAACACGGAACACGGAACACGGAACACGGAACAGGGAACACGGAAAAACTCCTGTGTACCTCATTAGGCTAGAAACCGCTATAGAAAAAATTTTAGCTAGCCCCAATCCCTTAATTGTTATTAGTTACAGGTCATAACTATAGATTTTTTTCAACTTACTTAAGTTAGATGGGGTGCATGTCACTTATGCAGAGCATTTGTACTCAAGCTATCGCCCCTTCATCGCTCTTTTTTTATTGAACCATAAAACCCCGAATCTGTTTCCCCTCTTGCCTCTTGCCTCTTGCCTCTTGCCTCTTGCCTCTTGCCTCTTACCATTGAAATACTGAGCATATATTGAACCATCACCTGTCAAAAATAATATTTTTTTTATAACTATAAAATTTCCTTAAATAATTCAAGATTTTGGCTAACATACCTGCTAGATTCTGGAGGGTTACAAATCCTTTAAAAGATTGAGGTTTTAAGTAATGTTTAAGCGATTTTTTCAGTTGATTGGACTATTGGCTGCAGTAGTCTTGCTGAGCACAACACTAGGGGTTTCTCCTGCCCAAGCCCAAGTTATTGATGGCCCTGTAGGACGGACAACCACTGAATTTTATAATTTCCCTGAGGCCAGAACATTAGGTCCAATTACTGAAATCACCGTTCATCACGGCTTTATTATTGATGGCTTTAAGGTAAGTTATGCCAATGGAAAATCATTTCAGAATGGGGGTACTGGTGGCGGAGAGACCACCATTTCTTTTAGTGCAGATGATCCATTAGTAGAAGTAGATGGTTACGTTGCCGACTATTCATATGCTGGCAACAAACCCTTAATTGCCCAATTAACATTTAAGACTCTTAAGGGCAAGAGCTATGGTCCGTTTGGTACTATGCAAGCAACATCAAACCGAAAGCCATTCACCTTGAAAGCTGCCCAACCCACCATTCAATCATTCTTCGGCAGCGCCAGTGGCTATCTCACCTCTTTGGGAGTCTATATCGACACCGGGTGTGAATAAACTGGGGATAGTTATCATCCGTATTCCCATCTTGTTGGGTAACCGGGGATAGTTCTTAATAAACCCTACTTTATTGTTCTTGTTGATAAGGCAATTTATAAAAATAGTGTTTTTGGAATTCCAAGAACACTATTTTTTATAAAAATCATAAAATTAGATGTAGATGCCTTTAAAGTAAGGTGGTTTAACTAAGCTGGTTGAGTTTTGTGTAAGCTATCAGCTATCAGGTATCAGGTATCAGGTATCAGGTATCAGGTATCAGGTATCAGCTATAGCAGTCGCCAGGGTAATTAGGACATGACAAAAGTCTCAAACTACAGTATGGCAAGAGTTTAACTTCTGACTTCTGACTTCTGACTTCTGACTTCTGCTATATCAGCTATCAGCTTTTGAATAAAACAGGTAAGCATCGGTTTAATCTGAGTTACATCTTTTGTAAGCATTCAGCTATCAGCCAAAGGCCTTTGGCCACGCTTGGCGAACAGCTATCAGCTTATGGGCAAGCTACACCGAACAGCTTTTGAATAAGCGATGCAGCTTCGGAACAGGGGGTTTCCCCCACTCGCGCTTTGCATTAAGACAACAGCTAAGCATTCGTTTAATAGTCACGAAAGTCACAGCGCTTGTGGCCTGTGCCACAAAGCTGACGGCTGAATGCTGACAGCTGAATGCTTACTTTTAAATAAAACAGGTAAACATTGGAATAATGCTGAGTTACCTCCCAGCCTCGAAGCCTGTGCCACAAAGCTGACCACTGACGGCTGACGGCTGACGGCTGACAGCTGACGGCTGACGGCTGACAGTTTTGTCAGTCAACCAGCCCACCTCAGACTGAGACTAAATACTTTCAAAAACGTTGCCGTTTAGCTTCGTACAACATCAAGGCAGCAGCAATGGCTACATTTAAGGATTCTACTCCTGGCATCAGGGGAATATTCACTTGCTGATCTGCTGTTTTTACCAAGTCTTCCCTAAGTCCAGCTGCTTCATTGCCCAGGAGTATTAAGCTAGGACAGCGCCAATCTATGTCCCAGTAACTGACCTTAGCATCTGGTACTGTGGCCACTACTTGTATCCCTTGAGCTTGAGCTTGAGCTACGAGGGTGGGCAAATGGGGGGTAACTGCCATGGGCAGACGGAACCACTGACCGACTGAGGCTCGCAATACTTTAGGATTATCTAGCTCTACACTATCGGAACTTAGCCACAATCCTTCCGCACCAGCGGCTACCGCAGTTCTAATGATTGTTCCAAGATTTCCTGGGTCTTGTATGGTTTCTAGAGCCAGCCCTAGGGAGAGGGAATTGAGGGGTTTCGGGGAAAGGGGAAGACGGGTTGCTGTGGCTACTACTCCATCTGGCTCAACTGTAGTAGCGATCGCTTTTAGTACAGACTGACTTACCACTTCCACTCTTTGAGACCGAACGGAAGCATCTTGGGATAGTTGTGGATGAGCTTCAAGCCATTCTGATGTATAGCAGAGGGTGACTAGGGGATAATCTACGGCACAGGCTTCTGCCAACAGGTGGGTTCCCTCCAACAGAAATAGGTCTTGCTGCCGACGTCCTTTGACTCTGTGCAGCTTCCGAATTTCCTTGACTAGGGGATTCTTGGTGCTTGTGAGCATACCAGTTTGGTTAATTATGCGGAACCCGGGACTTGAACCCGGAAGTCCTTGCGAACACTAGAACCTGAATCTAGCGCGTCTACCAATTCCGCCAGTTCCGCGTTTGTTGGCGCTATAGCAATCGTTGGTGATTCCGAGAGTGGTCAGTCCTGAGTCATAACTGTCACGGTTTAGGATTCAACTTAGGGTTGCTATGGGGGTTGCTCTATTAGCTCACCGGTTTTTTAGTATACAGCATTTACTGCTATTGTGGACAAGTTTCTTGTCGATAGCCGCAACGCCTGAAAATTTACCGGTTTACATTGCCAACTTCTGAGTATAGTGGAAAACCTGACATTTGATCAAGATACGTGGAAAACTAGACATTTAAAAACTTTCAGGTAAAATCAAAACCAAATTTAACATTTCGCCAGAAATTATAATGATTTTGGAGGATAGACCCATTAATCACTCTCAAAGCCCGATAAATCCCCCATCTCTGTCCCAGGAAAACGAATCGGTTCTCAAGATTTGGGGTAGAGCGTCTCTCCACGGACAGGTAAAAATTAGTGGAGCTAAAAATTCTGCCTTGGCAATTATGGCAGGGGCTTTACTGTGTTCTCAAGATTGCCGACTGCGTAATGTGCCCTCCCTAGTAGATATCGAGCGTATGAGCCAGATTCTTGCTGCTGTGGGAGTGAAGCTCAAACGCAGTGGTGACATCTTAGACCTAGATGTCAGCCATATCGGACAATCAAAAGCTCCCTATGAGTTGGTGAGCCAGCTGCGAGCTAGCTTTTTTATCCTCGGTCCGATCCTAGCGCGATTGGGAGTGGCACGGATACCACTGCCTGGTGGCTGTGCTATTGGTGCTAGACCAGTAGACCTCCATGTCAGGGGTCTACAAGCTATGGGCGCTCAGGTTCATATTGAGCATGGCATTGTCAATGCTTATGTGAAAGGAACAGGTAACAACAAGCTAAAGGGGGCGAAAATCTACCTGGATTACCCCAGTGTGGGGGCAACGGAAACTCTGCTGATGGCAGCGACTCTGGCAGAAGGGGAAACCACCCTTGAAAATGCAGCTCAAGAGCCAGAAGTGGAGGATTTGGCGAATTTCTGCCGAGCGATGGGAGCTCAAATTAGTGGTGCTGGTACTAAAACTATTAGTATCTCTGGGGTTTCTAGTTTACATTCGGTGGATTACCCAATTATTCCTGACCGGATTGAGGCTGGAACTTTCTTGGTAGCTGGGGCAATTACCCACTCTGAACTGAGCCTTTACCCAGTAATACCGGAACATTTAACTGCTGTGATTGCTAAGCTACAGGCAATTGGTAGTGAGGTGATGGTTGAGGCACCCAATCGGTTACGAATTATTCCTAATAAACTAAGGGCAACGGATATTGAAACCTTGCCTTATCCTGGATTTCCTACGGATATGCAAGCCCAGTTTACGGCGTTGCTGGCTCTGAGTGAAGGAAACTGTGTTGTTAGCGAAACGGTTTTTGAAAATCGGCTGCGTCATGTTGCCGAATTGAATCGCATGGGGGCGGATATACGGGTTAAAGGGAATAATGCGATTATCCGAGGTGTGCCAATGTTGTCGGGAGCACCAGTAGTGGGTACGGATTTACGGGCATCTGCTGCACTTGTGGTCGCTGGGTTAGCGGCAGAAGGAATAACTACGATTCAAGGACTCCGTCATTTAGACCGGGGTTATGAAGACTTGGAGGGGAAACTGCGACAACTTGGTGCTAGAGTAGAACGGGTTCCGGCTCAGATAGAGGAAGAGGAACTTCCTCCGACTCCCACTAATGCCATGACTGCAACACCGTAGTAGTTACCGTAGTAGTTATAGTCATTAGTTATTAGTCATTAGTCATTTAGAAATTGTTAATTGTTAATTGTTAATTGTTATCTGTTATCAATTAACAATTAACAATTTTCAGTTTTCAATATGTCTACTAGAGCTTGTTTTACTGTGGAATACTGATATTCCCATCCATAACTAGTGGTTCGTTTGGGTAGCACCTGTTGACCTTCCAAGACTACTATGGCTCCTTCTCCCAAAAGGGCTTCTAGAGCAACACTGGGAACTGGTAACCAGGAGGGACGATTGAGAACATCTCCAATGGCTTTACATAGTTCGGACATCAAGACAGGATTGGGAGCTGTGGCATTGAAAATCCCTTCCATGTCTGGTCGGGTTAGGGCAGCTATGATTAAGTTCACTAAGTCATCTCGGTGAATCCAAGAAAACCATTGGCGACCGGTACCGATTGGCCCTCCAGCAAACATTTGAAAGGGGGGTATCATTTTCGCTAGGGCACCGCCATTGCCCAAAACTATACCAATGCGCAGAATCACTAGTCGCACATCTGCATCTTGGACTTTCTGGGCTTCCCCTTCCCAGGCTTGACAAACCTCTGCCAGAAAGTCCTCTCCAGCAGGACTTGTTTCATCAAAGGTTACTGTTTCACTAGTGCCGTAGTAACCAATGGCAGAAGCGTTTACTAATACCGTGGGTTTAGGGTCAGCAAGGGCGATCGCTTCCACTATTTTTTGGGTCCCTAATTGGCGGCTATTGAGGATGTCTTCCTTACGGGCTGGTGTCCAGCGCTCCTCAGCAATCGGGGCTCCGGCTAAATTGACTACACCATCACAGCCTGCGATCGCATTTTGCCAATCCCCTGATTCGGTGGGAGTGTAGGCAATAGTTTCTATATTGGGAAATTGCGCCGTAGCTTTAGCTGAGTTACGGGTTATAATTAAGGGTTGATGTCCTTCTTCCTGTAGACGCTCCACTAAGCGGCTACCGACAAATCCTGTTGCTCCAGTAATTGCGACTTTCATACTTCATCCTTGATACTCTATATCGTGTCTGATACCATACTCATCGGTTAGGCTAACACGGGGATACGGGGACGGGAAGACGGGGGAAAATGTTTAGGATGGGTAATTATCCTTCAGTTGATGGTTTGGTTTCACCGTAAGCCATGCCGTTGGCTTCAGCGTACCGATTCATGAAGCGCATGAAGCGTTCCCAGTGGTCGTCTTCGTCAATTTCAACTTTACACTCCACTCCTGCTAGCTCATCTCCTTCTGGACCACCGAAGCGAAATTTTATTGAGGAAGGAGTCATAGCAATGACCCCTTCTTCGTCTGTTAAGACCATTGATTGAGAAAATCGGTTTCTATAACTGTTGAATTGTTCAATAGCCTTTAACTTTTCAAAGGTCATCAAGACGATGCGGGCTCCTGACCGTCGGTTTTTTCTGAGGCTGACGTCACTCAGCTGTTCATAAATACCGTCAAAGAATTGGATGGATGGTGTTGAGGAGTTCATTTTAAATATAAAAACATGGTTAAATTTTAGTATATCGCCTGAGGAGGGGTTGACAAAATTATTTTTATAGGTACAAGGTAATCGGGAGTCGGGAGTCGGGAGTCGGGAAGAGAGCTTGTAGGGTGGGCAAAGAAAGTTTGGTTATTTTGAGTCGTTTAGATTAGATTACTTTGCCCACCCTACTTTAATTGGTATTTTTTTTGACTCTTCCTAAGCAATAATTTTGGAGATTATTTCCAGTTACTTGAGGATGTTGAAGTATAAAATCTAGGTATAAAATTTAATTTATAAATAGTTGATAAACAGTATTGGTGATTGTTCATAATATTAAAAACTAGTTTTCTATCTTTACTCTTGCTCTTAAGTCCCTGCTCCGAATTCCCTAAAAACAAACGAAGACTAACCACAAATGAACCGCCGCCGCATTCTCAAAGCTGGACAACCTTACAGCTTTAGCCAATATTTTGACCTTCCCTTTACCCTAGAAGATATTTTGGCTGAATTTGACTGTACCTTTGTGCGATCGCATATCGATCTCCCTCGTCCTCCCCTTCCCGAAGCGATCGCATTTATCCTTGGATTATACTTAAGGAAGTAAACTATGAAGTAAACAAGGTGTTAAAATCTATGGCAAAGAATACTCAAAGTCATTTTGCCCCCTACTTAAAACATAGAGGGAAAACTGTTGAAGAACAAATTATAGCAATTCTCTATCCCATGAGGTAGGGATCCCCCTAAATCCCCCTTAAAAAGGGGGACTTTGAGGCTGAAAAGCGTACCTCATAAATCCTATAAACGCTATAAACTCAATCAACCTGCTCTGGCATGGCTAAGAAAACGCCTTGAAGAGGAAATCACTCAAGAAGAAGCTAAAATTCGACAGGAAGATTTAGAAAATTTTAAACAAATTGTTGATAGTTTTCGTCCAGAAGGCTCTAAACTATATAGCTACTAATGATTGTTTTTGTCGATACCGGCCTTTTAGGGTTGTTATCTTCTCCCAATGACAAATTAGAAGCACAACAATGTCAGCAATGGCTTTACTCTCTTTAACTGAATCCTAACACCCGTTCACGCCACACCCAGTAAGGCTAATCATAATTCCTCTATCCTTGATTAACTCTTATCTCTTGCCTCTTGCCTTTTGCCTCTTGCCTCTTGCCTCTTGCCTTTTGCCTCTTATCTGTTCCCTGTTACCTGCTCCCTACTCCCTACTCCCTTTATTCTATACTAATAGTGTCACTGTCTTGAAACTGTCATGATTGCTGATAAAAGTCCCAATTACATTTCCAAAGAAGACTATCTATCCTACGAAGAAGATAGTGCCATCAAACACGAGTATATTGATGGAGAAGTCTATGCCATGGCTGGGGCGAGTGATGCCCATGTTACTATTGCCCTTAACCTGGCTTCAGCCTTAAGAAATCATGTCAGGGGCACTGGCTGTCGGGTTTATATGGCAGATATGAAAACTTATGTTGAAGCATCCAATAGTTATTATTATCCTGATGTTATGGTGACTTGCGATGCCAGAGACCGAGAATTGAGCAATTATAAAAAATATCCTTGTTTAATTGTGGAAGTTTTATCTCCCAAGACTGAAGCCTTTGACCGGGGTGACAAATTTTATAATTATCGAAAATTAGACACCTTGGTGGAATATGTTTTAATTAGCCAAAACCATCAGCGGCTAGACTGCTTCCGCCGAAATTCTGAGGGAATTTGGACATTGCAATTTTATGATCCGGGCAGTGAGATTAATCTAGAAACTGTGGATTTTAGGACTAGTCTTGAGGCTTTGTATGAAGATGTAATGTAAGCCGTCAGCCATCAGCTGTCAGCCTTCAGCCTACAGCCAAGGGATTATCCGAGGGAGAAGCTACGGGAACGGGCATTAGATGAAAGCAATCAGATATTCAAGGTAAATTTATACCTTACTCCTTTTTTTTTACAAATATGAGATGCACCCATTGATGGGTGTTGTGGTGGCATAAGCCAAAAACCAATAACTTTGTATAATGGATTTATAGAAAGTTATTGAACATACTTCCTAAGACTTATGCGTGACCTATAACAACTGATAAAAAATATTCAAGAACTACTAGAAGACGATCAAAACATTATTGCCGATATCATTGAAGTATTCAAAAAACAGTATTTAACAGAAAAACCGGCATCTCTTAATCCTCTGTAATTAGACAATCAACCTTTTATTGGTATGGGTCGTGATCGACAAGATACTCAAAATAGTAGCGAATGGGTGAGAAGAATTAGACAACTTACTCCCTAAAACCCAAGAAGGATAAAATCCTCCCTCTTTTAAGATTATAATGTACTTTCTTCGTCGGTAGCTTGGAGAATTGCTTGGTACAATTGAGGACTAATACGAAAGTCCATTGTTTCAATCAATTGATCCATTAATGGTTTAACTGCCGGAATTAAATTACTTTTCTTGGCTTGCACGAGAATGCCCAGTAAGCCCACAATAGTTAGCCCCAATTCTTGAGCAACTGCTCGTCCCCGTCGCTCATCCATCAGTAGCAAATCGGCATCCATTTCCAATGCTAATATGATCGCTTCTGCTTCACCTAAATCGATGGTTTCTTGACTTTCCTGAAGTGTGAAAACTTGCTGCTTATCTGAAACAGCATGAGTTTTAATCCAAGATAAGGTTTGAACTTCTACTGTTCCAGGTACAATTTTTCCGATACCAACCATTTCATTGTAGACAGCAACGGGAATAATCACAGAACCATATAAGCGATGCAAGAGGTTAAGTTGATTGATGCCTGCTAGATTAGTAATCGGTGATGTATCGCTAATAATAATCACAGCAAACTCATCGATTGTAGGGTTTTAAGGTCTGCTTCAAAATCAGCAACATCATAATTCAAATCTAAACCGCGCTTGGCCAGTTCATGCTGAAACTCAATCACAGTTAAACCCGTCCAGGCACGGACTTTGCCACTGCTAATTTTGTCTTGCTTATAGAGCATCAGCGCAATTTCAAGTTTGAATTCATCCTCAGTCATTTGGCTAGCTTGGACAATATCGTCAGGGATAACTACACTCATAGCTACACTATTAAGTAATTGATATATTATGAATAGTTACTTTAATTTTATCATAAATTTCAACTGAATCATAACACCCGTTCAAGCCACACCCAGTAAAGCTAATCATAATTCCTCTATCGTTGATTAAATCTTGCCGTCTTGATGCAGTCGCTCATGGGGGAAACCACGGCAGTTGCTCATGGGGGGAACCCCCAAGACCGCACTGCCTCCCCAAGACCGCGCTGCATCGCTCTTGCCTTTTGTCTTTTGTCTCTTATCTCTTCCCTGCTCCCAACTCCCGATTCCCGACTCCCTAAAACCCAGAACTTTCTACCTCACCCCATTTAAAAATACTGTAAAATTATAGTAGTTAACTGACTACGCCCCCACAACTAGTTATGATCAAAGCAATTACTGCTAGTGGAAAAATCGATCCATCAGGTCAATTATCCTTAGACTACCCAATTGAATATACTCCCCCTAAGCCAGTAGGAGTAATTATTATGTTTGACGAAACAGATGGGGAGGTAAATAGGTTTTGGAAGTCAGTAACTATCAACAGCAACCACTCCTGTCAGCTAAACAGTTGCAAGAGGGATTAAAGCAGGCGTTGACAGAATCGGGGTATGATTCAAGGGAGAAAATTATCGAGCTTGTGCAGGAGATTAAGCAGGAAATTGCTCAAGAAAGGAAGACTAACCACAAATGAACCGCCGCCGCATTCTCAAAGCTGGACAGCCTTACAGTTTTAGGCAATATTTTGACCTTCCCTTTACCCTAGAAGATATCTTGGCTGAATTTGACTGTACCTTTGTGCGATCGCATATCGATCTTCCCCGTCAGCCCTTCACTGCTGCTATTGAACCCCTGCTGCACCAACTCCAGCGTAACCGCAAGCGCATTGAGCTGATCAACGAAACTGCCCGTCGCGAAGCCCTGATTGCACCAATTCTGTTTGAAGTAGTCGATCTAACTAATCACCGCATTTACATTGAATATTCCATTGCCGTTAGCGAACACCTGCGGGGAACTTTAGATTATTACATTGCTAACCATAACCTGATTGTGATCGAAGCCAAACAATCTGATCTGGTACGGGGCTTCACTCAACTGGCGGTGGAGTTGGTTGCCCTTGATCAGTGGATCGAGTCTGACCAGAGAATTTTGTATGGCATTGTTACCACCGGAGAAGACTGGCGTTTCGGTACTTTTAATCGC